>NZ_JBFBDO010000036.1:0-69662 GCF_040683335.1 Kitasatospora sp. NPDC093806 | reverse complement strand
GGGCGGCGGGGGCGGCGGGGTCCGGGCCCGGACCGGGCCCGGGGCCACCGGGCGGCGGGTCCAGGCGCAGCAGGGCGAGGTCCGTGCCCCGGCCGCGCCAGGCGAGGGTGGCGGGCAGCGGCTCGTCGCCGCCGCCGAGGAGCACGGTGCAGCGCCGGCCGCCCTCGGCGCCCCGGCCTGCCCCACCGTCCGCGCCCCGGCCCGCCCCGCCCTGCCCGGCGTCTTCGGTGAAGAGGTGGGCGACGGTGAGGACCAGCCGGGAGCTGATCCGGTACCCGGATCCGTAGGCCGCCGTGCCGCCGCCGTGCCGGACGATGACCTCGGCCACCCGGGACTTGACGAACGGGCTCATTCCGGGGGTCAGCCGAGGTCGATCAGACCCGACACGTCGTCACCGGTCAGTACCTGTCCGCCGTCGGCCGTCTCGGCGCTGAGGGCGAGCCGGACGGTGTGGGTGTGGGCCGCCTTGGCGGCGCCCTTCGCGCCGAGCGAGACCACCCAGAACCGCACCCCGCCGTCGGCCTCGGCCGACTTCTCGACGGCGACCTGGAGTTCCAGGTCGATCGAGTCGATCCGGAAGCGGACGTCCTGGTCGCGCGAGTCGATCCGGGCGCGGTTGATCTCCGCGCGCAACGACGCGAGCAGGTCGGCGAGTTCGATGTCCATACGGCCCCCCGTCGGCGTGGTTCGGGACAGCTGACTGCCCGGGCGGCCAGTGTGGCAGACGGCAGCCCGGTCCGGACCCGCTTCGGGGTGAATTGTCAGTGGCTCGTGCAAGGGTGGCTGCGCGATCGATTCCGACGAAGGAAACGAAGGAGCGGTGCCATGGGGAGCAGGACCAGCGGGGCGTTCGAAGTCACCTCGTTCGAACCGGAGGAGACGGACCAGCAGCCGGGGGCGACGCTCGGCCGGGTGCGGATCACCAAGGAGTTCACCGGCGGGCTGACCGGGTCCAGCGTGGTGCGGATGTTCTCGGTGCTGGACGGCGCGGGCGGGCCGGCCGCGTACGTGGCGGTGGAGCGGTTCACGGGTGCGCTGGACGGGCGGCAGGGGTCGTTCGTGCTGCAGCACGCGGCGCCAGGCAGCCACGGCGAGCGGCTGTCGATCCGGGTGGTCGAGGGGACGGGCTCGGGCGAGCTGGCGGGGATCACCGGGGTGTTCGAGCTGGAGGTCGACGACGAGGGCCGGCACACCTACGTCCTGGAGTACGACATGAACTGAGCGCGGCGGGGCGGGGAACCGGGCGGGCCGCTGCCACGATGATGCGATCAGTGCACGATCGACATCGGAAGGTGGCGGATGGCCGGGGTGTCAACGAGAACCGGGGTGTCGGCGAAGCGGGAGGGCGCGCGTGGGATCGACCGGGTGATCGGACGGCTGAAGGCGATCGGGGCCGGGCTGCCGCCCGCTGACGGGGTGGCGGTGTTCAACCGGATGTACCTGACCGTCACGGAGACGGTCCGGGCGCGGCTGGCGGAGTTCGCGGATCCGCCCGCCGTGGCCGAGCTGGACGTGGTGTTCGCCGGGCGCTACCTGCGGGCCGTGGACGCGGTCGCGGCGGGGCGTCGGCCGCCGGCCTGCTGGCGGCCGCTGTTCGAGCTGCGCGCGCGGCCGGACCTGCACCCGGTGCAGTTCGCGCTGGCCGGGATGAACGCCCACATCCAGCACGACCTGCCGCTCGCAGTGGTCGACACCTGCCTGCGGCTCGGGCGGGAGCCGGAGCGGCTGGCGTCCGACTACCACCGGATCAACGGGGTGCTGGCCGGGGTGGAGGCGGCCGTCCGGGAGCAGCTGATGCCCGGGCCGGACCTGCTGGAGCGGGTCGAGCCGCTGACCCACCGGGTCGGCGTGTGGTCGGTGGACACCGCCCGCGACGCGGCCTGGGCCTCGGTGCGGGTGCTCTGGGAGCTGCGCGAACGGCCCTCGGCCGCCGGGGCGTTCAGCTCGGCGCTGGACGGCGCGGTCGCACTGCTCGGCCGCGCGCTGCTCACCCCGGTCGGCCTTCCGCCCGCTCTGGGGGCGACGACACCCGGGGCGGCGCCGGTCGACGCGAGGACGCCCGGTGCGGCGGTGCCCGACACAGCGACACTCGGTGCGGCAACGGCGCCCGACGCGCCGGTGGCCGGCCGGCTCCCCCTGGCGAGGAGCCGGCCGGCCACCGGACGCGACGAGCGGGGCTGAGCCCGGCCGGGCCGGGCCCCTCAGGACCCGACCCCTCGGGACCCGACCCCTCGGGACCCGGCCCCGCGCGATCAGGCCCAGCTGGAGTGCAGCGGCTTGCCCTCGGCGTAGCCGGCGGCGCTCTGGATGCCGACCACGGCCTTGTCGTGGAACTCCTCCAGGCTCGCGGCGCCCGCGTAGGTGCAGGAGCTGCGCACGCCGGCCACGATCGAGTCGATCAGGTCCTCGACGCCCGGGCGGGCCGGGTCGAGGAACATCCGGGAGTGCGAGATGCCCTCCTCGAACAGCGCCTTGCGGGCCCGGTCGTAGGTGGAGTCCTGCGAGGTGCGGTTGCTGACGGCCCGCTTCGAGGCCATGCCGAAGGACTCCTTGTACTGGCGGCCGTCGGCGGTGGTCTGCAGGTCGCCGGGCGACTCGTAGGTGCCGGCGAACCAGGAGCCGATCATCACGTTGGAGGCACCGGCGGCCAGCGCCATGGCGACGTCGCGCGGGTGGCGCACCCCGCCGTCCGCCCAGACGTGCTTGCCCAGGCGGCGGGCCTCGGCGGCGCACTCCAGCACGGCGGAGAACTGCGGCCGGCCGACGCCGGTCATCATCCGGGTGGTGCACATCGCGCCGGGGCCGACGCCGACCTTGAGGATGTCGGCGCCCGCCTCGACCAGGTCGCGCACGCCGACGGCGGAGACGACGTTGCCCGCGACGATCGGGACCTGCGGGTCCAGGCCGCGGACGGCGCGCAGCGCGCTGATCATCGACTCCTGGTGGCCGTGCGCGGTGTCGACGACCAGCACGTCGGCGCCGGCCTCCAGCAGGGCCTTGGCCTTGCCCGCGACGTCGCCGTTGATGCCGACGGTGGCGGCGATCCGCAGCTTGCCGGCGGTGTCGACGGCGGGGGTGTAGAGGGTGGCGCGCAGCGCGTTCTTGCGGGTCAGGATGCCGACCAGCTTGCCGTCGGCGTCCACGACCGGGGCGAGCTTGCGGTGGCCCTCGCTGAGCTTGTCGAAGGCGGCCCGCGGGTCGATGCCCTCGTCGAGGAGGAGCAGCTCGCGGGACATCACGTCGGCGAGCGAGGTGAAGCGGTCGACGCCCTGGCAGTCGGAGTCGGTGACGACGCCGACCGGCTTGCCGTCCTCGACCACGACCAGCGCGCCGTGGGCGCGCTTGGGCAGCAGCGAGAGCGCCTCGGCGACGGTGGCGCCGGGGCCGAGCGTGATGGCGGTGTCGTGCACCAGGTGGCGCTGCTTGACCCAGCCGATGACCTCGGCGATCACCTCGGTGGGGATGTCCTGCGGGATGGCGACCAGGCCGCCGCGGCGGGCGACGGTCTCGGCCATCCGGCGGCCGGCGATGGCGGTCATGTTGGCGACCACCAGCGGGATGGTGGTCCCGGTGCCGTCGTTGGAGGAGAGGTCGACAGCCTGTCGGGAGCCCACGGCGGAACGGCTGGGGACCATGAAGACGTCGTCGTACGTCAGGTCGTACGAGGGCTTGAGGTCGTTCAGGAAGCGCATGAAACGGGGCTCTCTGGCTGGGAGAAATTACACCTCGGGTGCGGGTGCGGCTCGGCCGCAGGGCGCACTCGGGCGCCCCTGCACCCAACGTTCGATTCTCCGGCAGCCCCTGGGCAAATGCCAGTTCGAGGACGATTGCTGGCGCTGTACACAAACCGTGATCAAAGCTCCGCGCGTAGACATGGATGATCCTCCAAACGACCGCCGGCCCTCCGGCTTTTCGCCCCGGCCAGGGCCGCTCCCGTAGCATTCACGCGGTAAGGGCGAGGCGAGCGGAAGAGCGCAGACGGTATGACGGCGGGCACGGACATCAGCGAGCAGCAGGTCGACGCGGGCGGCGACGAGGAGATCGACTACGGTCCCGGTCTCGACCCGGAGCGGCTCAGGCTCTGCCTGGAGGTGCTCGCCGAGCTGGACGAGCTGCACGTCGACCACCCGGACGCGATCACCGTCCGGCAGGCCGTCGGCGGCATATTCCGCACACTCAAGCAGCGCCGCCGCCAGGAGACCCGGGCCCGGAAGACCGCCAACGACCGCGACGTCACCGCGCGCACCGCGACCGGCGCCCCGACCCGGATCGACGACGAGACGGCCGGCGCGTTCGGCCTGACCACCGTCACCACCACCGAGATCGCCGGGATCCTGGAGCGCCCCCGCTCCTGCTACATCTGCAAGCAGCGGTACGTCGAGGTGGACGCGTTCTACCACAACCTCTGCCAGAACTGCGCGGTCAAGAACCGGACCCGCCGGGACGCCCGGGCGGACCTCACCGGCAAGCGCGCGCTGCTGACCGGCGGCCGCGCCAAGATCGGCATGTACATCGCGCTGATGCTGCTGCGCGACGGCGCGCACACCACCATCACCACGCGCTTCCCCAACGACGCCATCCGCCGCTTCACCGCGATGCCGGACAGCGCCGACTGGCTGCACCGCCTCAAGATCATCGGCATCGACCTGCGCGATCCGGCCCAGGTCCTGGCGCTGGCCGACGAGGTCGCCGCGGACGGCCCGCTGGACATCCTGATCAACAACGCCGCGCAGACCGTCCGCCGCCCGCCGGAGTCCTACCGCGAGCTGGTCGCCGCCGAGTCCGCGCCGCTGCCGGCCGGCGTGCTGCCGCAGTCCACCACCATCGGCCGGTTCGGCAGCGGCAGCGTCGACCTGCCCGCCCTGCCGGCCCAGGCCTCCTCCGGGGACATCGAGCGGATCTCCGCCCAGGACGTCACCTCGCTCGCCCTGGTCACCGGCTCGGCGACGCCCGAGCGGATCCAGGCCGGCACCGCGATCGACGCCGGCGGCCTGGTGCCCGACCTCGCCGACACCAACAGCTGGGTGCAGACCGTCAACGAGGTCGGCCCGGTGGAGCTGCTGGAGGTGCAGCTCTGCAACTCCACCGCGCCGTTCATCCTGATCAGCCGGCTCCGCCCGGCGATGGCCGCCTCGGCCTCGCGCCGCAAGTACGTGGTCAACGTGTCGGCGATGGAGGGGGTGTTCCAGCGCGGCTACAAGGGCGCCGGCCACCCGCACACCAACATGGCGAAGGCCGCGCTGAACATGCTCACCCGCACCAGCGCGCAGGAGATGTTCCAGAACGACGGCATCCTGATGACCGCCGTCGACACCGGCTGGATCACCGACGAGCGTCCGCACCCGGACAAGATGCGGCTCGCCGAGGAGGGCTTCCACGCCCCGCTCGACCTGGTCGACGGCGCCGCCCGGGTCTACGACCCGATCGTCCGCGGCGAGCAGGGCGAGGACCTCTACGGCTGCTTCCTGAAGGACTTCGAGCGCTCCGCCTGGTAGTCCGCGACGCCCCTGCTCCTGGAGGAACCCGCTGTGACCACCGCACCGCTGCTGGGCGCCGGCGTGATCGTGCCCACCGGGGACGGCCGGGTGCTGGTCGGCCGGCGCACCACCGCCGGCGAGCCGCCGACCTGGAGCCTGCCCGGCGGCAAGGTCGACCTCGGCGAGTCCTTCGAGCAGACCGCCGCCCGCGAGCTGGCCGAGGAGACCTCGATCGTGCTGCCCGCCGCGGACATGCGGGTGCTCGGGCTGCTCCTCGACCACGAGCTGGGCCGCCCCCGGCTGACCGCCGCCGTGCTCGCCCCGCCGAGCCTGGCGGCGGCCGTGGTGACCGAGCCGCACTCCTGCGGCGGCTGGGAGCGGTTCGCGCTGGACGCGCTGCCGGAGCCGATGTTCTACCCGTCCGCGCTGGTCCTCGGCTGCTGGCGGTCGGAGCTCGGCACCCCGGCCCGGCCCGGGACGCACCGCTACCCCGTCACCCGCCCGTAGCGGGAGGTGACGGGGTACGCGGGGCGGCGGGGCCTCGGCGGCGGTCAGCCGTTGCGGGCCGCCTCCGGGCCGGTGATCCGTTTCAGCAGCGGCAGCGTCGAGGCGATGATCCCCAGCGAGGCGACCAGGCCCAGCGCCACCAGCAGGAAGAACACCACCCCCGGCGCCACCAGCTCGTAGTGCATCTGCGACTTGAGGAACATCGCCGACGCCGCGAAGCCCGTCCCGGTCGCGATCGCCGCCACCACCAGCAGCGGCAGCGCGCTCTCCAGCCCGATCACCCGCCGCAGCAGGCCCAGCGGCGCGCCGGTGAGCCGCAGCATGGCGAACGGCCGCCTGCGGTCGGACAGCCCGGCGACCACGCTCACCGCGAGGCTGCACCCGGCGATCGGCAGGGTGGTCAGCAGCACCACGTTCGCCAGCTGCTGCCAGCCGACCCAGGTCCGCTGCTGCGCGGTGCCCCAGTCGCGGACGGTCGCCGCCAGGTGGCCCGGGTAGGCCCGGGTGAGCAGCGTCCGGGTCCGCTCCATCGCCGCCGTCGAGCCGTCCGTGGTCACGTAGACGTTCCGGACCGGCAGCCCGGCGACCGCCGCGGCGGAGATCGGGGCGGCCGGCCACTCGACGGCCGCGTTGGAGTTCAGGTCGAGGAAGCCCCAGCTCGGGACGGCCGCGACCTCGGCCCCCGCCGGGCAGTGGCCGGTCACCGGGACCTGGGCGAGCTCCGAGCAGCGCACCAGGCTGGGGAAGACCCCGGGCCGCTCGCGCGGGTCCCGCGCGATCCCGTCCGGGTTGTGGTGGACCACCGCCAGGCCTTTGAAGCCGGGCACCGCGCGCAGGCCGGCGAGGACCTGCTCCGGCACCGAGTCGGTCATCGGCGGCCCGTCGAAGGCGGTGCCGATCTCCACCGCGGCCCGGGTCTCCGGGTCACCGGCCAGCGAGCCCCGGTACTCGTTGATGGTGCCGATCACGCACACCGTCGCCGTGCTGACGAACAGGGCGAGGACGAGGCCGGCGACCGAGCGGAAGCCCGCCTTCGGGTCGTCCGCGAGCCGGCGGACGGCGATCAGCGTGGCCGGCCGGCGGGTGCGCAGCGCCACCGCCCGGGCGGCCACCATGGTCAGCCAGGGGCCGGCGACCACCAGACCGATCATGATCATCAGGAAGCCGGTCAGATAGGCCGCCGTCTGCCCGTCGGTGGTCTGCGGGCGCCGGTTGACGAAGTACCCGAGCTCGGCGAGGCCCACCAGCAGCGGGACCGCCCGTCCGAAGGTCGGCGGCTTCGGGGTGACCCGGCGGGTGACCCCGAGCGGCGAGATGGTGACCCGCCGCAGGGCCAGCCGGGCCGCGACCGCCGCCGCCAGCGGGACGCCCAGCGCCGTGGCCGCCAGCTGGAGCGGAGTGAGCGTCAGGTCCTCCAGGAAGAACCGGTCGCCGGTGAACGGGACGGTCGCCACCAGCGGGCGCAGCAGCAGGAAGAGCCCGGAGCCGAGCACCGCGCCCACCGCCGAGGCCACGGTGGACTCCACCGTCGAGATCACCGAGACCTGCCGCGGGGTGGCGCCGACCAGCCGCATCGCGGCGTAGCGCTGTTCCCGGGTGGCGGCGGAGAGCCGGGTCGCGGTGCCGATGAAGACGACCACGGGGAAGATCAGCGCGGCGGCGACCACGGAGAGGATCAGCGTCATGGCGTCGCCGCGCACGCCCTTGCCCGGACAGCCTTCGTCACAGCTGGGCGGCAGGGCGGTGGCGATGGTGGTGATCTTGCCCGCGTGGGGCATGTGCTCGATCTCCGCCGGGGTACGGCCCACGACCAGGAAGAGCGAGTCCGGGGAGGGCAGCGCCGCGTCGCCGAGGACCCCGACCGGCCTGCCCGGGAAGCGGTCGCCCAGCTCGCCGGCCGGGGTCGCGCGCAGCCGCTCGGTCAGCGCGGGCGAGGCGTAGTACTCGCCGGGGGCCGGCAGGCGGTAGAGGCCGGGCGGGACGGGCGAGGTCGGCCCGGTGGCGGCGACGTCGACCCGGAAGATCTCCTTGCCGTCGTGGTAGTCCCCGTGGGCCCACCACCAGAGCGGGTCCACCGGGGCCGTCTCGGTCCGGCTCGCGGTGCCGCTGTTGGTCCACAGCAGCCGGTCGTTGGCCTTGTCGACGGCGTTGATGCTGGCCAGGGTGGAGAGCAGCAGGCCGACGCCGACCGCGACGGCGGCGGTGATGACGGCCAGCCGGGCGAGGGCCTCGCGGCCCCCGCTGACGGCGAGGCGCAGGGCGAAGGCGATCACGAGGCGACCCGCTCCGCCCGGCCGCCCGACGCGTAGCCGGTCGGCAGGGTCTTGGCCTTGCCATCGCGGACCACGGCCTCGCGGTCGGCGTAGGCGGCGACCCGCGGCTCGTGGGTGACCAGCACGACGGTGGTGCCCTGCTCGCCGGCGGCGCTGACCATCAGCTCCATCATCTGCTCGCCGGTGAGCGAGTCCAGCGCGCCGGTCGGCTCGTCGGCGAACAGCACCCGGGGGCGGGCGACCAGGCCGCGGGCCAGCGCGACCCGCTGGGCCTGGCCACCGGACAGCTCGCCGGAGCGGCGGCCCCCCATGCCGTCCAGGCCGAGCCGGGCGAACCACGGGCGGGCCTCGGCGAGCGCGGCGGACCGGCGGACGCCGTTGAGCAGCAGCGGCAGGGCGACGTTCTCCTCGGCGGTCAGTTCGGGGACCAGCTGGCCGAACTGGAAGACGAAGCCGAAGCGGTCCCGCCGTAACGCGCTGCGCCGGGCCTCGCCCAGGTGGTCGATCCGCCGGCCGTCGAAGTACACCTCCCCCGCGTCCGGGACCAGGATGCCGGCCAGGCAGTGCAGCAGGGTGGACTTGCCGGAGCCGCTGGGCCCCATCACCGCCAGCACCTCGCCGGCTGCGGCGGACAGGCTGGCCCCGCGCAGGGCGGGGGTCTCGCCGAACGCGAGCTCCACGTCGCGGGCTTCGATCAGTGGCGTGGTCATGCGCGTACCTCCGCGGCGAGGGCGTCGAGGCGGGCGGTGGTCAGGTCGATCCAGCGCAGGTCAGCCTCCAGGTGGAAGAGGCCGTGGTCGGCGAGCAGGGCGTCGACCAGCGGGCCGCTGCGGCGCAGCTCGGTCAGCTCGCGCATCCGGCGCAGGTGGGCGGCGCGCTGGGTGTCGAGGTACTCCTCGGCGTCGCGGCCGAGCATCAGGGCGAGGACGACCTTGGTGAACAGCACCGACTGGAGGTTGGGTTCGGGGGCGACGGGCTCGGTGAGCCAGTGCTCGAACTCGGTCACCCCGGTGTCGGTGATGACGTAGCGCTTGCGCTCGGGTCCGTCGCCGGGCTCGGCCTCGCCGGCCACCACCTTGCCGTCCCGCGCCAACCGGCCGAGCGTGGCGTAGACCTGACCGTACGGCAGGGGTTTGCCACGCCCGAAGAAGGCGTCGTAGTCGCGTTTGAGGTCGTAGCCATGGCTCGGCTCCCGCTCCAGCAGCCCGAGCAGGGTCAAGGGAACACTCATGGGGAGGACCATACACCAGGGATATACACCGAGTGTATAGCTGGCGAGAATACGCCGCTGACCTGTGGAAACGTCAGAAGCCTTGGGAGAAAGGGTGCGAGAGGAGGAAGCCGAAGCCGCGAGCGGGGGACGGCCCCAACTCCGTCCCCCGCCCTGCACGGCGGCCCGGCGAGCCCCCACAGCGGGCCGGGCCTCCGCGCCCCCGGCACAAACGGGGGACGCGGTCACCGGCCAGCCTGCCTGCTCGGCCCCGCCCCCGCCGAGGGCCGAACGTCCCGGTCCCGCGCCGGGCTTCAGGGTCGGGAGTCCCTGATGGTGCGAGCCCGCACGGCTCTTGTGCCCGGGGGCCGCGCCGGGAGAGATTGGGAGGACGACCGCACCGCGTCCGTCCGGCGGTACCAGCCCACCCGTCGCACCGCACCGACCGCTCGCGCCACCAGCCGATCGCGCCAACCACCGTGGGGAGCACGCACCGTGTCCAGCACACCCCGCCCGGCCCGAACCGCGTCGCCGACCCAGCGGACCGGTCGCCGGCTGCGCCGCGCCCTCGGCAGCCGACGCGCCGTCAACCGCCGCGAACCGCTGGCCCGCCCCGTCGACCGGGCCCGCAGCCGGGCCTGGCTCGCCGCCGCGCTGGCGCTGGTCGTCGGCCTGGCCGGCGTGGTCACCGCCGCCGTCCTCGGCTACCGCTCCGCCGGGCGCACCGCCGAGACCGAACGCGGCCGGCTGCACCGGATCGAGGCCCTCGTCCTCGGCAAGGCCACCCCCACCGAGGAGCCCTCCGGCAGCGGCCGTTGGAGCAGCGGCTACGAGCGCCGGGTCGACACCTCGGTCGCCTGGACGGCCCCCGGCGGCGACGCCCGCACCGGCACCATCGAGGCCCCGCGCGCCACCCCCACCGGCTCCACCGTCACGCTCTGGGTGGACGACGCCGGCCGGCCCGTCACTCCCCCGGCCACCCGGGTCGGCCTGACCGTCGGCGCGGTCTGCGCCGGGCTGGCCGGCGCGGTCACCCTGGCCACCCTGGTCGGCGCCGCGCTCGCGCTCCGGCTGCGCGCCCTCGACCGGCGGGCCGCCCGCGACTGGGAACGCTCCTGGGCGCACTGGGAGCCGCGCTGGAGCGGCCGCACCAGCCAACCGCAGGAAGACTGACCGAACGTTCGCCGCCAGGACCGAGGAGCCCCGTGCCCGCCACCGCCGTGTTCGTCACCGACCGCCTGACCGCCCGCCTGTGGGACGAGGCCGACGCCGAGCGCGCGTACGACCTGTACGCGCGCTGGGAGGTCATGCGCTGGCTCGGCGCCACCCCGCGGGCGCTGGAGTCGCCGGACGAGGTCCCGGCCATGATCGAGCGCTGGCGGCGGCGCTCGGCCGATCCCCGGTACGGCGTCTGGGCGCTGGAACGGCGGGACACCGGCGTGGTGGTCGGTTCCGTACTGCTCGTCCCGCTGCCCGATGAGGACCGCCCGGCGGGCGCGGAGGGCACAGACGGCGCGGACGGCACCGGCGGTGGCGAGGTCGAGGTCGGCTGGCACCTCCACCCCGACTCCTGGGGCCACGGCTACGCCACCGAGGCCGCCCGGGCCGCCCTCGCCAAGGGCTTCGCCGACGGCCTGACCGAGATCCACGCCGTCGTCCGCCCCGGCAACGAGCCCTCCGCCGCCGTCTGCCGGCGCCTCGGCATGACCCCGCAGGGCCGCACCGACCGCTGGTACGGCGGCGGGTTCGACGCCTTCCTGGCCACCCGGCCCTGACGCCCGGGAAGCCCGAGGGGGGAACGGCGAGCTCCGCCGTTCCCCCCTGCACCGTTCCCGCGCTGGTCAGATGGCGAGCGCCGGACGGTGGTGGTCGAGCCAGAGGGCCAGGTCGACGACCCGCTCCAGCCGGAGCCGGTGGCCCCACTGCAGCTGGTCGGCCGGGGTGTCCAGGCTGCTCTTGATGACCGTCTCGTCCGCGATGTCCCGCACGTGCGGCGCGTCCAGGGCCTCGCGCGCGAGCCGCTGCAGGCCGCTGTTGTAGTCGGCGTGGTGGGTGGCCGGGTAGTGGTTCTTCGGCCGCCACAGCACCGACTCCGGGGCGATGCCCTGGCCGGTGGCGCGCAGCAGGCTCTTCTCCCGCCCGTCGTAGCTCTTCATCGCCCAGGGGGTGTTGAAGGCGTACTCGACCAGCCGGTGGTCGCAGTACGGGACGCGGACCTCCAGGCCCTGGGCCATCGAGAGGCGGTCCTTGCGGTGCAGCAGCTGGCGCAGCCAGCGGGTGAGCGACAGGTGCTGCATCTCGCGCTGGCGGTGCTCGGCCGGGCTCTCGCCGTCCAGGTGCGGGACGGCGGCCAGCGAGCTGCGGTAGGTGTCGTCGCGGAACTCGCCGATCCGCAGGTGGGCGCCGAGGTCCGGGTTCATCGGCATGGCGGCCTCGTCGCCGGTGACGAGCAGCCAGGGGAAGGTCTGCGCGGCGAGCGCCTTGGGGTTGTGGAACCACGGGTAGCCGCCGAACACCTCGTCGGCGGCCTCGCCGGAGAGGGCGACCGTCGAGTGCTTGCGGATCTCGCCGAACAGCAGGTAGAGCGAGGTGTCCATGTCGCCGACGCCGATCGGCGAGTCCCGGGAGACGACGACGGCGCGGCGGTTCTCCAGGTCGAGCAGGGTGCGCGGGTCGAGCACCACGGTGGAGTGCTCGCTGCCGATGAAGGCGCCCGCCTCGGCGGCGAACGGGGTGTCGTGGCCGGTGCGCAGCACGTCGCCGGTGAACTCTTCGGCCTGGTCGCTGTAGTCGACGGCGTAGGAGCGCAGCTTGGCGTCCGCGCCCTCCCGGAGCCGCAGTTCGTCGGCGACCAGGGCGGTGACGATGGTGGAGTCGAGGCCGCCGGAGAGCAGGCTGCAGAGCGGGACGTCCGCCTCCAGCTGGGCCCGGGCGGCGCTGTTGACCAGCCCGCTCACCCGCTCCAGGGTGGCGTCGAGGTCGTCCTCGTGCGGGCGGGCGGTGAGCTCCCAGTAGCGGCGCTCGCGGATGCCCGAGCGGTCGAGGACGAGCAGGCCGCCGGGGTGGACCTCGCGGACGCCGGCCCAGACCGTGGGGCCGGTGTTGAAGAGCAGGCTGTAGGCCTCGCGCAGACCGTCGGCGTCGACGGTGGGGGTGACCTCGGGGTGGGCGAAGAGCGCCTTGGGCTCGGAGCCGAAGACCAGGCCGCCGTCGGTCTGGGCCCAGAACAGCGGCTTGACGCCGAGCCGGTCGCGGACCAGCAGCAGGCGCTGCTCCTGCTCGTCCCAGACGGCGAAGGCGTACATGCCCTCCAGCCGGTCGACGAGGGCGTCGCCCCACTCCTGGTAGGCGCGCAGCACCACCTCGGTGTCGCTGCGGGTCTCGAAGCGGTGGCCCTTGCCCTGGAGCTCGGTGCGCAGCTGGTGGTGGTTGTAGACCTCGCCGCTGTAGGTGAGGACGACGCCCGGGCGGTCCGGGCGGTCGGTCATGGGCTGGGCGCCGCCCTCGATGTCGATGACGGCGAGGCGGCGGTGGCCGAGGGCGGCGTGGCTGCCGAGCCAGACGCCGCCGGCGTCGGGGCCGCGCAGGGCCATGGTGGCGGTCATCGCCTCGATGACGGGGGCGCTGTGGCGGACGTCCTGGTGGAAGGACACCCAGCCGGTGATTCCGCACATGCGCGAGCACTCCTTGGACGAGCTGAGGAACGGGGCGGGCCGATGGTGGGGCGGACCGTGGGGCAGGGACCGACGGCGGAACGGACCGCCGAGACGGAACGGACCGTCGAACGGATCCGGCCCACCAGTCGGACGGGCGGAGGCGGTGGTTCCACGGATTCGGACACATTTCCGGCCATGTCGAGGCGGTCCCGGCATTTTGAACACGTTCATAACGATGGTTAGAGTGGGTACCGACTGACACACCGAGGGGGGTCTCGATGAGGATCGTCATACCCGGGGGGACCGGGCAGATCGGACGCATGCTGGACCGGGCGCTGACCGACGAGGGCCACGAGGTGCTCGTCCTCACCCGGCGGCCAAGCCGCGACCAGGAGATCTACTGGGACGGCCGCTCGCTCGGCCGCTGGACCGACGCCATCGAGGGCGCCGACGCGGTCGTCAACCTCGCCGGACGCAGCGTCGACTGCCGCTACACCGAGGAGAACCAGCGCGACATGCTGGACTCCCGGGTGCACTCCGCCCGGGCCGTCGGCCGGGCCATCGCCGGCGCCCGCCGGCCGCCCCGGGTCTGGCTCCAGATGAGCACCGCCACCATCTACACCCACACCTACGGCACCCCGCACGACGAGGCCGACGGCGTCATCGGCGGCGGCGAGCCGGACGTCCCCCGGTACTGGGACCGCAGCGTGCGGATCGCCCGCGCCTGGGAACGCGAGCAGACCGACGCCGCCACCCCGCACACCCGCCGGGTCGCGCTGCGCTGCGCGATGGTGATGAGCCCCGACCGCGGCGGCGCCTTCGACCGGCTGGTCCGGCTCGCCCGCACCGGCTTCGGCGGGCCGATCGACGGCGGCGCGCAGTACATGTCCTGGATCCACGACCAGGACCTGGTCCGCGCCGTCCGCTTCCTGATCGACCGCGAGGACCTCACCGGCCCGGTCAACCTCGCCGCGCCCGCCCCGCTGCCGCAGCGGGTCTTCATGCAGACCATCCGGCGGGCCAAGGGCATCCCGGTCGGGCTGCCCGCCACCCGGTGGATGGCCGAGCTCGGCGCCTTCGCGCTGCGCTCGGACACCGAACTGCTGCTGAAGAGCCGCGCCGTCGTCCCGGGCCGGCTGGTCGAGGCCGGGTTCGGCTTCGAGCACCCGCACTGGCCGGCGGCCGCCGCCGACCTGCTCCGCCGGATGCGCCGCGAGCCGGCACTCCGCTGACGCCGCCGACTCCGCCACGTTCACCGCCGACTCCGCCGAGTCCGCTGCCGCCCGGCCCGACGCCCGGGCACCCGTACGATGGGCGCCGTCCCCCGAACCAACCGGCTGAGGAGCTCACGGGTGCTACGCGGATTCGGCGATCTGGAGGCCGAGATCATGGACCGGCTCTGGTCCTGGGGCCGCCCGGCGACCGTCCGCGAGGTGGTCGACGACCTCCAGCGGCAGCGCCCGGTCGCGTACACCACCGTCAACACGGTCGCCGACATCCTGCACACCAAGGGCTGGCTGCGCCGTGAGAAGGCCGGCCGGGCCTGGCTGTACGAGCCGACCTGCAGCCGTGAGTCGTACACCGCGCAGCTGATGCACCAGGCCCTGGAGACCACCTCCGACCGGGCCGGGGCGCTGCTGCACTTCGTCGACGGGATCAGCGGGGACGAGGCCGGCGCGCTGCTCGCCGCCCTGGAGCAGGTCAAGGCCCGGGACGACGAGCGGTGACGTTCGTCCTGCTCGCCCTGCACCTCCTCGTGGTCGGCGCGGTCCTCCCGCACCGGCTGGCCGGCTCGCGCCGCCTGCAGGCCCGCCCGGCCGTCGGCGCGGCCGTCTGGCTGGCGCTGATGGCCTCCTTCGGCACCGGCCTGCTGCTCACCGCCCACCACCTGGTCGCCCCGCTCGGCCACGAACCGGCCGGCCTGGCCGGGCTGTTCCCGCACGTCGAACCGGCCGTCGCGGCCCTCCCGCACGGGCCCGCCTGGTGGGCCCCGGCCGCGGTGGCCGGCGCGGTGGGCGTGGTCGCCGCCGCCGTCGCCACCCGCACCGCCCGGGCCCGGCGCCGCCACCGGGAGGCCCTCGACCTGGTCGCCGCCCGGCACCCGCGCCACCACCTCCTGGTCCTCGACGACCCGCGCCCCGCCGTCTACTGCCTCCCCGGCCGCCGGGCCCGGGTGGTCGTCTCCCGCGGCGCCCTGGCCCTGCTCGACGACCGCCGGCTCGCCGCCGCCGTCGCCCACGAACACGGCCACCTGCGCGGCCGCCACCACCTGGTCCTGCTCGCGGCCGACACCTTCGCCCTGCTCCTCGGCCGCCTCCCGCTGGCCCGCCTCGGCCGGGCGGAGCTCGCCCTGCTGCTGGAGATGGCCGCCGACGACGCCGCCCTCACCCAGGTCACCCGCACCGAACTGGCCACCGCCCTCTACACCCTGGCCACCGCGACCCCCACCGGCCCCACCACCCTGGCCGCGGCCTCCACCGGCGTCCTCACCCGCGTCCGCCGCCTCGCCCACACCCCCGCACCCCCACCCCCCACCCACCACCTCGCCGCCCTCGCCACCCCCCTCCTCCCCTACCTCCTCGCCTGCGCGCCCCACCCCTGAGCATGCGCACCTGAATGACGTCGGATGTGCCTCCGGGAGAGCTCTTCGATTCGTCAGCCGCGTTCGACATTCCACCGGATCTCCTGGTCCTTGAGATCGCTGAAATGCGGCCCCGACCGGTTCGGTTCCGTTCCAGTGGTCGTCGCACGCACTCCCGTCGATACGTCATCCTGGTGTTCCCGGCCGACTCCGGCAGAGCATGGACGTCCTCCTGGATGGCGAGGTGCCCCATCAGTAAAGCGAGCGGATCGACGCTGGCCGCATGGCTGCGCGGTCTGGACAAGGACGCGTTGGGACGGGTCCTGGCGGCTCGCCCGGATGCTGCGGCGACCCCGGAACCGCGGTCGACCGGCGAACTGGCGGACCGCCTCCAACGCCCGGCCTCGGTGGCCCTGGCCCTGCCCCGACTCGCGCTGCCGTGCCTTCAGGTGGCAGAGGCCCTCGCCGCGCTGACGGCCGTGTCACGGGACGATCTGGCGGGCCTCCTGGACGCGACGCAGGGTGACCGCGCCTACGGATTGGATGCCGTCCTGGCGGCGCTGGCCGATCGCGCCCTGGTGTGGCCGGCCGGCGATGAGCTGCTGCACATGGCGGCGCCGCTGCGGAACGCGTGGGGCTCGCCCCTGGGGCTCGACGCACCGCTCGTGCGACTGCTCGCGGGCGCGAACTCCGACGAAATGGGCCGCGTGTTGGCGAAACTCGCCGTCAAACCTGCCGCCAACAGGAAAGACATGCGACTGGCAGCGCTGATCGACCATCACAGCGATCCGGCCCGGGTCGCCGCGCTGGTGGCCAAGGCACCCGCAGCCACCCGGAATCTCCTCGAGCGGCTGGCGCGCGAGGCCCCCAAGCGACCGGACTTCATCCGATACGGGGCTCCGGCCGACTCCAGGCCCGGCGAACAATGGGCGGTGGAGCGGGGGCTGCTGATCCGGGACCGTCACCGGTACGGCTCGGCCCGGATGCCCGCGGAGGTGGCACTCGCGCTGCGCGGCTCCGACTGGCACGCCCCGTTCACGCCCGTCCCGCCCGATGTACGGTCGGTGCCTGCCACCGCCTCGGACGTCGACCGGGAAACCGCGGCCGCCTCGATGGCGTTCGCCGCCCATGCCGTGTCCGTCCTCGGGGTGTGCGCCACCGTTCCCCCGACCCGACTCAAGGCCGGCGGGATCGGCGCCCGCGAGCTGTCCCGGATCGGCAGAGCGGCGCAGTGCGACGAGATCGTGGTGCGCCTCGTGCTGGAGACGGCGAACGCGGCCGGGTTGCTGGCCCGGGACGGCGACCGGGTCGCGGCGACCGCCGCCTACGACAGCTGGGCCGAGCAGGAACCGGCCGACCAACTCGCCGTGCTGCTCCAGGCGTGGTGGGCGCTCCCGCTGACCCCCGGCGGAAGCCGCGACGAGGACGGGAAGGCGCTTCCGGCGCTCGCCGGGGCACCGCCCTGCGGAGGCTGTGTGCAGGCCCGGCACGGGCTGCTCACCGCCGCGTCGCAGCTCCCGGCCGACAAAGGCGCGGCGGACTCGGCGGACCTGGGGGCGCTACTTGGGTGGCTCCGCCCGCTCGCCGACGAACTCCCCCAGGACGCCACGCCGTTCGCCACCCTGATCCGGGAGGCGGAACTGCTCGGCGCACTCGCCCTCGGGGCCGCGTCCCCGATCGGGATCGCCCTGCTCGCCGACGACTCCGAAGCCCTGACCGACGCCTGCCGCCGACTGCTGCCCGCCGCCGGCGTGACCGCCCGTTTCGGCAGCGATCTCACGGCCGTTGTCGCCGGTACGCCGTCGGCGCGCCTCCTCGCACTGCTGGACTCCGTCGCGGACCGGGAGAGCAGCGGTACGGCGTCCGTCTGGCGGTTCAGCCCGAGAAGCGTCCGTCGCGCCCTCGACGCCGGCCTCACCCCCGACGCCCTCGCAGCCGACCTGGCCGCCATCGCCGTCGAGACGCTTCCTCAACCGCTCTCGTACCTGATCCACGACACCGCGCGCGGCCACGGCCGGATCCGCGTCGTCTCCGCGGCCTGTGTGATCCACGGCGAGGAGCCCGCCCTCCTCGCCGAACTGGCCGCGCACCGCAAGCTCACTCCGCTCGGCCTGCGCGTGCTGGCACCGACGGTGCTGATCAGCCGGACCCCACTGGACGAGACCCTCGCGGCACTGCGGTCCGCGGGCTACGCCCCCGTCGCCGAGAAGCCCGACGGGTCCGTCCGCATCGAGCGGGCCCAACGCCCTCGCACGACGAGCCCCGTACCGCCCCCGCGCCTGCCCGGCGGCAGGTCCCGCCCGCAGCGGACGGACGCCCCCACCGCGGCCGTTCAGACCGCCGCCGACCTGCATGCCCTCGCCATCCGTCTGCTGGACGCCCCACCGGACGTCCCGGAGCCCGACCCGTACGACGGCCGCCCCTACGACAGCGACACCGAGGAGATCATCGCCGGGTGCGCGCGCAACCTCTCCTTCACCGACATCCGCCAGCTGGCTCATGCCGTCAACGAAGGCCGGCCCATCACGATCGAGTACGTGGCCACCTCGGGCAACACCACCGTCCGCACACTCAGCCGACTCGAACTGGATGCGCCCTACCTCAACGCCTGGTGCCATCTGCGGGATGACAACCGCGTGTTCACCATCTCCCGCATCCACGGGGTGATGCCCTCGTAGCCCCGGACCGCAAGGAGCGGACGCGCGACGGACGGCGCCCCCTCCGGGCGTCCTGGTATCTGTGCGAGGCGATCGGATCCACCTCGCCGACCGACTGCGGGAGAAGGCGACCGTGCGGGGTGCGCCCGCGTATCGAGGTGCCGCCGACGCGGAACAGCCGCCAGTCGGGAAGGGTGTCGGTCATGCTCTGTGCCTGGGAGACCGCCCGGTGCGGTGGTGCGCCAAGCATCAGATGACCGCCGGATCGGATGACCAGGTGCTCGATGTTGGCGCGCTTGAGTTCGACGACGTACAGGGAGCCGTCAGCACGCAGGAGCGGTAGGTCGAGGACGGTGTCAGGGGTGTACTGCCGGCGCGCCAGCTCCGCGACGTAGGCGCCACCGAAGATCCACTCCTGGTTCTTCGGACAGGCGTGGAGGGCGCTCTCGGGGCTGGTCGGGTCGTCCACCGCGGCCCTCAGCGCCTCCAGGGCGGCCCGCCTGGCCTTGAGTTCGAGGAACTGGGCCAGCAACCCGGTGTCGGCGCCCGCCAGGGGACCACCCGTTCGAGGGCGTCCACCAGGGGTCTGCCCTTGCCGTACGTACGGTCCGTTCCCATGATGCGCAGCACGGCGTCGATGCGTCCCAGGACGCCCGCGTCGTCGGTCAGCTCCTTGGCCGCCTCGACCATGCGGCAGAGCGTGAAGCCGGATCGGAAGTTCGGCATCCGGCCACCCTAGGGCCGGGCGGTGACAGCCGAGGCTCGGGCTACGGGCGGACGGCGCCGACGTAGGGCATGGCGTCGATGGGGAGGACTTCGACGTTCTTGCCGGTGCGGGGGGCGTGGATCATCTTGCCGTCGCCGAGGTAGAGGCCGACGTGGTGCAGGTCGGAGTAGAAGAAGACGAGGTCGCCGGGCTGGAGGTCGGCGCGGGAGATGCGGGCGCCGGCGTTCCACTGGTCCTGGGAGACGCGCGGGAGTTTGATGCCGGCCGCGCGGTAGGCGGCGCCGGTGAGGCCGGAGCAGTCGTAGCCGGAGGGGCCGGTGGCGCCCCAGACGTAGGGCTTGCCGAGCTGGGCCTGGGCGAACTGCATGATGGTGGCGGCCCGGCCGGTGGCGGGGACGGCGGGGGTGGGGGTGGTGCGGTCGGCGGCGGAGCGGGAGGCGCGGGTGGCGGCGGCCTCCTGGGCGTTGACCTTGGCGCGGTCGGCGGCGCTCAGCTTGTTGAGCAGGGCCTGGGCCTTGGCCAGCTTGTCCTGGACCTTCTTCTTCTCGTCGGCGAGCGAGCTCGCGGCCGTGTCCAGCTGGGCGAGGGTGGCGGTGGCCTCGGCGCGGTCCTGGTCGAGCCGGCGCTGCTCGGCGAGGGCCTGGCGGAGCAGGGCCGCCTGGGAGTCGACGACCTGGTTCTGGGCGGAGGCCTTGGCCAGGTAGCCGCTCGGGTCGGAGTCGAGCATCAGCTGGACGGACGGGTCGATGCCGCCGGTGCGGTACTGCTCGGCGGCGATCGCGCCGAGCTGGGTGCGGAGCTGGTTCATCTGCTCCTGGCCGCGGGCGACCTTCTCCTGGATCCGGTTGGCCTCGCCCTGGAGCTTCTGCTGCTTCTCCTGGAAGCCGTTGTAGCGCTCGATGGACTGCTCGGCCTCCTCGTTGAGCTGGTCGACCTGCTCCTTGACGGAGGCCAGGCTCGGCGTCGGCTCGGCCTGGGCGGGGCCGGCGGTGAGGACGACGCCGCCGGCCATCGCGGTGGTGAGGACCGCCAGGCGGGCCCGGCTGGGCGGGCTGGGCTTGCGACGCTTTCCCATGGCGGTGGGCTCCTGGAGAAGAGGGGACGGGGGGAGGACGGGGAGGGGGAGGGCTCCGCGCGACTTCTTCTAAGCTAGTTAATAGATCAGGGGTGTGTTTCCGCAAGCCGCCCACCGGGAACCCCATCTGGCACCCGGAGTGCAACGGAGTGCACAGCGAGGGCAAGGTCACACCTTTCACCTCTGCTGCACCCCTGCGAACGGGCGCTAACCTGCGGTCATGACGGTCCCGCCCGAAGGGCTCCCCCTGGCCGCCGAGTTCCCGGCCGCACCCCGCGAGCAGTGGCAGACCCTCGTCGAGGGTGTGCTCCGCAAGTCCGGCGCGCAGCCCGAGGACGGCGCTGCGGCCGAGCGCGCGCTCACCACCGCACTCCAGGACGGGCTGCGCGCCCGCCCGCTGTACACCGCCGAGGACGCCCCGGCCGACCCCGGATTCCCCGGCTTCCCGCCGTTCGTCCGCGGCGCCCGGCCGCAGGGCGCCTCGGTCGCGGGCTGGGACGTCCGCCAGCGGCACGCCGACCCGGACCCGCGCCGGACCAACGAGGCGGTGCTGGCCGACCTGGAGCACGGCGGCGGCTCGCTCTGGCTGGAGCTGGGCGGGGACGGCCTGCCGGTCGCCGCGCTGGGCGAGGCGCTCACCGGCGTCTACCTCGACCTGGCCGGGGTGGTGCTCGACGCGGGCGCCGAGTTCCCCGAGGCCGCCGAGCGGCTGTTCGAGCTGTACCGGGAGCGCGAGGTCTCCCCGGGTGCCGCCGCCGGCAACCTGGGCGCCGACCCGCTGGGCCTGCAGGCCCGCACCGGCGACGCCGGACGCACCGGGGCACTGCTCACCGAGGCCGCCGCGCTGGCCGCCCGCTGCGCCGAGGGCTTCCCCGGCCTGCGCGCGCTCGCCGTCGACGCGCTGCCGTACCACGAGGCCGGCGCCTCCCCCGCCCAGGAGCTGGGCGCCTCGCTGGCGACCGGGGTCGCCTACCTGCGCGCGCTGACCGCCGCCGGACTGTCGGTGGACGCCGCGCTCGGCCAGCTGGAGTTCCGCTACGCGGCCGACGCCGACCAGTTCCTGACGATCGCCAAGTTCCGCGCGGCGCGCCGGCTCTGGGCCCGGGTGGCCGAGGTCTCCGGCGGCGCCCCGGCCGCCTCGGCGCAGCGTCAGCACGCCGTCACCTCGACCGTGATGATGACCGCCCGCGACCCGTGGGTGAACATGCTCCGCACCACCGTCGCCTGCCTGGCGGCCGGGGTCGGCGGGGCGGACGCGGTGACCGTGCTGCCGTTCGACAGCGCGCTCGGCCTGCCGGACGCCTTCGCCCGCCGGATCGCCCGCAACACCCAGTCGGTGCTGCTGGAGGAGTCCCACCTGGCCCGGGTCGTCGACCCGGCCGGCGGCTCCTGGTACGCGGAGCGGCTGACCGACGAGCTGGCGCACGCCGCCTGGGCCTGGTTCCAGGAGATCGAGCGGGCCGGCGGGCTGTCCGCCGCGCTGGCCTCCGGGCTGGTCGGCGAGCGGATCGCGGCCACCTGGGCGGAGCGGTCGGTGAAGCTCGCCAAGCGGCGCGAACCGATCACCGGCGTCAGCGAGTTCCCGAACCTCGGCGAGCAGGCGCTGGTCCGCGAGCCGGCCCCGGCCGGACCGGCCGGCACGCGGCACGGCGGCCCGCACGGCGGGCCGCACGGCGGGCCGCACGGCGGTCCGCACGGCGGGCTGAACGGCGGGCTGAACGGCGGCCTGCCGAAGGTGCGCCGCGCGGAGGCCTACGAGGCGCTGCGCGACCGCTCGGACGCCCACCTGGCGGCCACCGGCGCGCGGCCCGCGCTGTTCCTGGCCTCGATCGGCTCCGCCGCCGCGCACACCGCCCGCACCACCTTCGCCGCCAACCTGTTCCAGGCCGGCGGGATCGCGACCACCGCGCACGAAGCCCCGATGACCGACGGGGGTGACCCGGCGGCGTTCGCCGAGGCCTTCTCCGCCTCCGGCGCGACGGTGGCCTGCCTGTGCTCCAGCGACGCGCTGTACGGCGAGCACGCCGAGGCCGTGGCCGGGGCGCTCAAGGCGGCCGGCGCGCGGCGGGTGCTGCTGGCCGGCCGGCCGGGCGAGAACCCGCCCGCGGACGTGGACGGCTTCGTCTTCGCCGGCGGCGACGCCGTCGCCGTCCTGACCTCCCTGCTCGACCAGATCCTCGACCAGACCGGAGCGGCCCGATGATCCCCGACTTCACCACCGTCGGACTCGACGGGGCCACCGACGCGGACGCCACCGGGGCCGGCGCCGCCACCGACGGCCAGTGGCGCGCCGCCTGGCGGCAGGCCACCGGCAAGGACGTCGACGAGCAGCTCTGGGACACCCCCGAGGGCATCGGCGTCAAGCCGCTGTACACCGCGGCGGACCTCGAAGGCCTGGACTTCCTGGGCACCTACCCGGGCATCGCCCCGTACCTGCGCGGCCCGTACCCGACGATGTACGTCAACCAGCCGTGGACGGTCCGTCAGTACGCGGGCTTCTCCACCGCCGAGGAGTCCAACGCCTTCTACCGCCGCAACCTGGCGGCCGGTCAGAAGGGCCTCTCGGTCGCCTTCGACCTGCCGACCCACCGCGGCTACGACAGCGACCACCCGCGGGTCACCGGCGACGTCGGCATGGCGGGCGTGGCGATCGACTCCATCTACGACATGCGCCAGCTGTTCGACGGCATCCCGCTGGACAAGATGAGCGTCTCGATGACCATGAACGGCGCCGTGCTGCCGGTCCTGGCGCTGTACATCGTGGCGGCCGAGGAGCAGGGGGTGCCGGCCGAGAAGCTGGCGGGGACCATCCAGAACGACATCCTCAAGGAGTTCATGGTCCGCAACACCTACATCTACCCGCCGCAGCCGTCGATGCGGATCATCTCGGACATCTTCGCGTACACCTCGCAGAAGATGCCCCGGTACAACTCGATCTCCATCTCCGGCTACCACATCCAGGAGGCCGGGGCCACCGCCGACCTGGAGCTGGCCTACACCCTGGCCGACGGCGTCGAGTACCTGCGCGCCGGGCTGGACGTCGGGCTGGACGTGGACGCGTTCGCGCCGCGGCTGTCGTTCTTCTGGGCGATCGGCATGAACTTCTTCATGGAGGTCGCCAAGCTGCGCGCGGCCCGGCTGCTCTGGGCCAAGCTGGTCAAGCAGTTCGACCCGAAGAACGCCAAGTCGCTGTCGCTGCGCACCCACTCGCAGACCTCCGGCTGGTCGCTCACCGCCCAGGACGTCTTCAACAACGTCACCCGCACCTGTGTGGAGGCGATGGCGGCCACCCAGGGCCACACCCAGTCGCTGCACACCAACGCGCTGGACGAGGCGCTCGCGCTGCCGACCGACTTCTCGGCCCGGATCGCCCGCAACACCCAGCTGCTGCTCCAGCAGGAGTCCGGCACCTGCCGGGTCATCGACCCGTGGGGCGGCTCGGCCTACGTCGAGAAGCTGACCCACGACCTGGCGAACCGCGCCTGGCAGCACATCCAGGAGGTCGAGGCGGCCGGCGGCATGGCCAAGGCGATCGACGCGGGCATCCCCAAGCTGCGCGTGGAGGAGGCCGCCGCCCGCACCCAGGCGCGGATCGACTCCGGCCGCCAGCCGGTGATCGGCGTCAACAAGTACCGGGTGGAGAGCGACGAGCAGATCGAGGTGCTCAAGGTCGACAACTCCTCGGTGCGCGCCCGCCAGATCGAGAAGCTGCGCCGGCTGCGCGCCGAGCGCGACGAGGCCGCCACCCAGGACGCGCTGCACGCGCTGACCCGGGCCGCCGAGGCGGGCCCGCAGCGCGGCGGTTCGCTGGACGGCAACCTGCTGCACCTGGCGGTGAACGCGGCCCGCGCCAAGGCCACCGTCGGCGAGATCTCGGACGCCCTGGAGAAGGTGTACGGCCGGCACTCGGGCCAGATCCGTACCATCTCGGGTGTGTACCGAGACGAAGCGGGCCAGTCCGCCCCCCTCCAGCGCACCCGGGACCTGGTCGAGCGGTTCGAGCAGGCCGAGGGCCGGCGGCCGCGCATCCTGGTCGCCAAGATGGGCCAGGACGGCCACGACCGCGGCCAGAAGGTGATCGCCACCGCCTTCGCCGACCTGGGTTTCACGGTGGACGTCGGTCCGCTGTTCCAGACCCCGGCCGAGGTGGCCCGGCAGGCCGTCGAGGCGGACGTGCACATCGTCGGCGTCTCCTCGCTCGCCGCCGGGCACCTGACCCTGGTGCCGGCACTGAAGGCCGAACTGGCCGAGGCCGGCCGGGAGGACATCACCATCGTGGTCGGCGGGGTGATCCCCCCGCAGGACTTCGACGCGCTGTACGAGGCGGGCGCCGCGGCGGTCTTCCCGCCCGGCACGGTGATCCCGGAGGCCGCCTACGACCTGCTGAAGTCGCTCGCCGCCGACCTCGGCCACGAGCTCTGAGGCGCTGACCGGATGCCGCCCAGGACGATCGACCTCGACAGTTACGCGACGGGCGTGCGGGAGGGCTCGCGCGCGTACATCGCACGGGCCATCACCCTCGTCGAGTCCACCCGGCCGGATCACCGCGCGCTGGCGCAGCGGCTGCTGACGATGCTGCTGCCGCACGCGGGCGGGGCGGTCCGGGTGGGCATCACGGGGGTGCCCGGGGTCGGCAAGTCGACCTTCATCGACGCCTTCGGCACCATGCTCACCGGGCTGGGGCACAAGGTCGCGGTGCTGGCCGTCGACCCGACCTCCAGCCGGACCGGCGGCTCCATCCTGGGCGACAAGACCCGGATGGAGCGCCTCGCCGTCGACCCGCAGGCGTTCGTCCGCCCCTCCCCCACCTCCGGCACGCTCGGCGGCGTGGCCAAGGCCACCCGGGAGTCGATGCTGGTGATGGAGGCGGCTGGCTACGACGTGGTGCTGATCGAGACGGTGGGCGTCGGCCAGTCGGAGACCACGGTGGCCGGCATGGTGGACTCCTTCCTGCTGCTGTCGCTGGCCCGCACCGGCGACCAGCTGCAGGGCATCAAGAAGGGCGTGCTGGAGCTCGCCGACGTCATCGCGGTCAACAAGGCGGACGGCCCGCACGAGACCGACGCCAAGGCCGCCGCCCGGGAACTCGCGGGCGCGCTGCGGCTGCTGCAGGCGCCGGACGCGCCGTGGACGCCGCCGGTGCTGACCTGCTCGGGCCGGGACGGCGGCGGCCTGGACACCGTCTGGGAGCGGCTCCAGCAGCACCGCAAGGTGCTGGACGCGACCGGCGCGCTGGCCGCCAAGCGGCGCGACCAGCAGGTGGAGTGGACCTGGGCGATGGTGCACGACCAGTTGCTCGCCCGGCTGCACGCCCACCCGGAGGTGGGCCGGCTGGTGCCGGAGCTGGAGCGGCGGGTGCGCGCGGGCGAACTGACCGCGACGCTGGCGGCGGACCGCATCCTGGACGCCTTCGGCGCGCCGTAGGACCCGCCGCAGGACCCGCCGCAGGACCCGCCGTAGGACCCGGTGCAGGAGCCGGTGTAGGAGCCGGCACGACAACAGACGGAAGGGCCCCGGCCGGTGCGCACCGGCCGGGGCCCTCCGTTACCTGCCCTGCCCTGGGTCAGGTGTCATGCGGCGCCCGAGGGTTCGGGCGCTCCGGCTTCAGGCGCTCTTGGCGGCCGCGAAGCGGGTGGAGACGTCCTGCCAGTTGACGACGTCCCACAGCCGGGTGACGTAGTCCGGGCGGACGTTGCGGTACTGCAGGTAGTAGGCGTGCTCCCAGGCGTCGAAGGCCAGCAGCGGGGTGGTGTTCTGACCGACGTTGCCGTGGTGGTCGTAGACCTGCTCGACGATCAGGCGGCCGCCCAGCGGCTCCCAGGAGAGGATGCCCCAGCCCGAGCCCTGGACGCCGGTGGTGGCGGCGGTCAGCTGCTTCTTGAAGGCCTCGAAGTTGCCGAAGTGCTCGGTGATGGCGTCGGCCAGCTCGCCCTCGGGACGGTCGCCGCCCTCCGGGGAGAGGTTCTCCCAGAACAGCGAGTGCAGCACGTGGCCGGACAGGTGGAAGGCGAAGGTCTTCTGCAGGCCGACCAGACCGCCGAACTGCTCCTTGTCCCGGGCCTCGGCGAGCTGCTCCAGGGTGTCGTTGGCGCCCTTGACGTACGCCGCGTGGTGCTTCGAGTGGTGCAGCTCCAGGATCTCGGCGGACATCGCGCGCTCGAGGGCGGAGTAGTCGTACGGCAGGTCGGGAAGCGAGTAGGTGCCCATCAGGACATGGCCTCTTTCGGCGAGTTCAACGGTGACGATCGTGCCGGGAACACACTATTGCGTATCACTTGCAGAAACGAAGCATGGGCTCCTGCTTATTCCTCACATGCCATCGGGCACAATGGTCGCAGAATCATGTAATGAGTGACAAGGGTGAGTGACCATGACCGGATCGCCGGTGGTGCTGGGCATCGAGTCGTCCTGCGACGAGACCGGGGCCGGACTCGTCCGGGACGGGCGGCTGCTCGGCCAGGCGGTGGCCTCCAGCATGGACGAGCACGCCCGCTACGGCGGCGTCGTCCCGGAGATCGCCGCCCGCGCGCACGTGCACGCGATGGCGCCGGTGGTCCGGGAGGCCCTCGACCGGGCCGGACTCACCCTCGCCGACGTCGGCGCCGTCGCGGTGACGACCGGTCCGGGCCTGTCCGGCGCGCTCCAGGTCGGGGTGGCGGCGGCCAAGGGCTACGCCTTCTCGCTCGGCGTCCCGCTCTACGGCGTCCACCACCTGGCCGGGCACGTCGCCGCCGCGACGCTCGACGGCGGGCCGCTGCCGAACCCCTGCGTGGTGCTCATCGTCTCCGGCGGGCACACCTCGCTGCTGCTGGTCCGGGACCTCGCCCGCGACCCGATCGTCCACCTCGGCGACACCCTGGACGACGCGGCCGGCGAGTGCTTCGACAAGGTCGCCCGGATCCTGCACCTGCCTTACCCCGGCGGGCCCGCGATCGACCGCGCCGCCCGCGACGGCGACCCGAAGGCCATCCGCCTGCCCCGTCCGCTGAGCGGACCGAACGACCCGCCCTACGCCTTCTCCTTCTCCGGACTCAAGACCGCCGCCGCCCGCTGGGTCGAGGCCCAGCGGGCCGCCGGCACCGAGCCGCACGTCCCCGACGCGGCCGCCGCGCTCCAGGAGGCGATCGCCGACACCCTCACCCGCAAGGCCGTCAGGGCCTGCACCGACCACGGCATCGACACCCTCGTCGTGGTCGGCGGGGTGGCCGCCAACTCCCGCATCCGCGCCCTCACCGAGCAGCGCTGCGCCGCCGCCGGGATCACCCTGCGGGTGCCGCCGCTGCGGCTGTGCACCGACAACGGGGCGATGGTCGCCGCGATCGGCGACCTGCTGGTGCGCGCGGGCGCCGAGCCGGCCCCGGCCGAGCTGTCGATCGACCCCTCGGCGCCGCTGGAGTTCGCGGCGCTCACGCCGCTGGCCACGGCCCGGGTCGCCTGAGGGTCGGGGGAGTCCGGCCGTCCGGGTCGCCTGACGGCCCGCCGGGTGCGCCCGTTCTGACGCCTGCCTGACAACGTTTCGGTTGCGACGACCGATTATTCGGTCCCAGGCCTTCCCGCCGTCCAGTGGCATGTGCCATTTTACATGTCACACATCGAGCGGCCGCGTCCCCAAACGCGCGGCCCACGACGGCCCCGGAGGCCCCCACAGATGCGTCCCTTCCGGATATCCAAGGCCACCGCGCGCAGGGTCCCTGCGCTCGGCGCCGCCTTCTTCCTGGCGCTCGGGCTGTTCGCCCCGCAGAGCCAGGCCGCCCCCGCCGGCCCCGCCGCCACCCCCAAGCCGGCCGCCGCCGCCCCCTCGGCCGCCGCCCCGAAGTCGATCCCGGTCCCCAAGTCCCCCGACGCGTCGACCGGTGACCGCCCGCTGGCCTCGGACGAGACCGCCAAGGACCTCACCCCGAAGGGCGCCCCCACCCAGGCCGCCCCCGCCGCCAAGTCCGCCAAGCAGTTCTCCGCCGGCGCCGCCGCCGCCGACGCCTGCGACCTCTCCGGCGTCACCGGCGCCACGGGCAGCGCGCTGGTGCAGCAGCTCAAGGCGCTCCCGAACGTGGAGTGCACCTACCCGCTGTTCAACCTCACCGGCACCGACGCGGGGAAGGTCTTCCGCGAGGCCCAGATGGTCACCGTCGCCGACGCCCTGCGCGACGCCTCGCCCGCCTACCGCGGCGACAACAGCACCGGCATCGGCCAGCTGGTGATGTTCCTGCGCGCCGGCTACTACGTGCAGGAGAACAACGCGGCCGCCGTCGGCAGCTACGGCACCGCCCTGCAGACCTCGATCCGCGGCGCGCTGGACGCCTTCTTCGCCGCCCCGCGCAGCCAGGACGTCACCGAGGCCAACGGCGCGACCCTCAACGAGGCCGTCACCCTGATCGACAGCGCCCACGAGGCCGGCCGCTACGCGTACGTCGTCAAGCGGCTGCTCGGCGCCTACACCACCAGCTGGCCGTCCTCGATGGCGCTGGCCGTCGCGCACGTCGAGTGGGTCCTCAGCAACGGCTTCGACGCCAAGAACGACGGCCGCGGCCTGATCGCCGCCCTCCAGGCCGACCCCTCCGTCGCCACCACCTGGGCCGGCTTCGTCACCCGCAACGCCGCCCAGCTGGACGGCGGCGACGTGGTCACCCGGATCGGCATGCTGCTCGGCAACCTGGTCGAGGTCGACTCGCTCCGTGCCCAGGGCCGCCCGCTGGTCAAGGACCTGATCAACCGCTTCCCGAAGGTCGGCGCCACCGGCCCGCTCACCATGAACCTCGTCTGGTTCACGGAGAACAAGGACAAGGGCAACTGTTCCTACTACGGCATCTGTGACCTGCCCACCCAGCTCGTCTCCCAGGTGCTCGTCAACACCAAGGTCTGCAACAGCAACCTGACCGTCCGCGGCCAGCAGATGAGCGCCACCGAGCTGGCCGACACCTGCACCAGCCTGATCAACCAGGACGCCTTCTTCCACAAGGTGATCAAGGACAACGGCCCGGTCGCGAATGACGTCAACACCAGCCTGGAGGTCGTCGCCTTCGACGACTACTACAACTACAAGCTGTACGCCTGGTTCATGTACAAGATCGCGGTCGACAACGGCGGCATGTACGAGGAGGGCGACCCCTCCAAGGCCGGCAACCAGGCCCGCTTCATCGCCCACGAGGCCGACTGGCTGCGCCCGACGTTCCAGATCTGGAACCTCAACCACGAGTACACCCACTACCTCGACGGCCGCGCCAACATGTACGGCGACTTCGACGCCGGCATGGTCACCCCGACCATCTGGTGGGTCGAGGGCATCGCCGAGTACATCTCGTACCACTACCGCGGCGAGCGCAACGCCGGTGCCATCACCGAGGCGGCCAAGAAGACCTACAAGCTCAGCGAGCTCTTCGACACCGTCTACGACCAGACCCCGGACGCCGACGTCAACTCCACCCGGGTCTACCGCTGGGGCTACCTGGCCGTGCGCTACATGCTCCAGTCGCACCCGCAGGACGTCGACGCGGTGCTCGCCAAGTACCGCACCGGTGACTGGAACGGCGCCCGCACCCTGCTCAAGCAGACCATCGGCACCTCGTACGACGCCGACTTCGCGACCTGGCTGACCGCCTGCGCGGCCGACAACTGCGGCACCCTGCCGACCACCCAGGCCCCGCTCTGCACCATCGCGGACGCCCGCCAGTTCGACAAGAACTGCCGCCGGGACAACCTGGCCGCCACCACCGGCAACTACAGCTACCACTTCCTGTACCTGCCGGCCGGCGTCAAGCAGCTGACCATCACCAGCGGCGGCGGCACCGGCAACGCCGACCTGTACTACGGCGGCAGCAGCTGGGCCACCACGAGCAACTACCTGGCGAAGTCCACCACCGCCGGCAACAACGAGACGCTGACCATCAGCAACCCGCCGTCCGGCTGGGTCTACTTCAGCCTCGCCGCCCAGCAGGGCTTCAGCGGCGTCAGCGTCACCACGCAGTACCAGTAGGAGCCTCCGCGCCCCGCTGACACCAGGGGCCCCGCCGGTCACGCACCGGCGGGGCCCTCCGTCGTGCCCGGGGCCACCGGCCCTCCGTCGTACCCGGGGCTACAGCTCCGCCTCCGGGGGCAGTCGGTGGACGCCCGGGAGGTGGGTGTCGAGCTCGCCCGGCTCGAACCGGCACATGCCGACGGCGTGCCAGAACTCGCCGGCCACGTCCCCCTCGCACTTGTAGGCGCCGGAGGGCAGCAGCGCCGCCCAGCCGTCGGGCGCCCCGAGCAGGGTGGCCAGGGCGGTGGGGTCGCCGTCGGGGTGGATCCGCCAGAGCCGGACGGTGCCGTCCTCGCCGCCGCTGGCCAGCAGCGAGCCGTCCGGGCTGAAGGTGACGGCGAGGATCCGGCCGGTGTGGCCGCGCAGGCCGGCCAGTTCGGTACCGGTCAGCGGGTTCCAGAGCCGGACCACCCGGTCGTCGCCGGCGGTGGCGAGCAGCGGCCGGTACGGGTGCGCGGCGGCGGTCCAGAGCCGGCCGACGTGGCCGGTCAGCCGGTGCCGGACGGTGCGGTCCACCCAGATCAGCGCGGTGCCGTCCCAGGAGGCGCTGGCCAGCCAGGAGCTGTCGGCGGCCGGTGCGACCCCGTACACCCGGTCGGTGTGGCCGTCGAGTTCGGCCACCACCCGGCCGCTCTCGACGTCGGAGATCCGGACCAGGCTGTCGTCGCAGCCGGTGAGCAGCTGCCGCCCGTCCGGGCTGAACGCGATCGAGCGGACCCGGCCGCGGTGCTCGCGCAGGGTGGTGAGGTGGGCGCCGGTGCGGCGGTACCAGATCCGGACGGTGTCGTCGTCGTTGGCGGTGGCCACCAGGACGCCGTCGGCGCTGAACGCCTCCGCCCAGACGTGCTCGGTCTCGACGTCCATCTCGCGCAGGTACTCGCCGGTGCGGGCGTTCCACAGGCAGAGGTCGCCGTCGTTGGTGGCGGTGGCCAGCACCGTCTCCTCCGGGCTGAACACCGCCGAGACCAGCCGGCTGCTGCGGCCGGAGAGTTCGCGCACCCGGCGGCCGGTGGCGGGCTCCCAGAGCCGGACCACGCCGTCGTTGCCGCCGGCCGCGAGCAGGGTGCCGTCGCCGCTGAAGGTGAGCGAGCCGATCCGCCGCCCGTGGCCGCGCAGCAGCTGCCGGCTGCGGCCGGAGCTCGGGTCCCAGAGCCGGACCAGGCCGTCGTTGCCGCCGGTGACCAGCAGCGGGTCGGCCTCCGAGCCGCCGCGGCCCGCGCCGGGGCGGAACCGGCAGGCCCAGACCGAGCCGCGGTGCTCGGGCGGCTGCCGGCGCAGCGGCACCACCTCGTGGCCGCTGCCGGGCGCGCCGCCGGGGCCCTCGGCCGGGCCGACCCGCCAGACCCGGACCCCGCCGTCGCTGTCGCTGGCGGCGAAGCGGGTGCCGGCCTCGTCGAAGGTGACCTGGTAGATCTTGCCGGTGGAGTCCTCGGGCCGGCCGGCCGGCGTGCCGTCGAGCGGGTTCCAGAGCCGGATCTCGCCCTCGGTGTCGCCGCTGGCCAGCAGGTCGCCGTCCGGGTGGAAGGCGAGCGTGTAGATCCGGCCGGTGTGGCCGGGCAGGCTGTGCCGCAGCCGGCGGCCGGCCACCTCCCAGATCCGGACGGTGCCGCCGGTGCCGTCGTCCGGTCCGCCGTCGGCGGTGGCCACGAGGGTGCCGTCGGGGCTGAACGCGGACCGGTAGACGGTGCCCCGGTGGCCGGGCAGGACGGCGAGCCGACGCCCGCTGACGGTGGACCACAGCCGGGCGCCGCCGCCCTGGTCGCCGGTGACCAGCAGGCTGCCGTCGGGGCTGAACACCGAGGTGTAGACGGGCGCGGCGTGCCCGGGCAGGCGGTGCAGCGGGCGGCCGGTGGCGGTGTCCCAGAGGGTGACGACGCCGTTCAGGTCGCCGGTGGCGAGCATCCGGCCGCCGGGGGCGAGCGAGACCGGCCAGACGCCGCCCGGGTGGACGTCCAGGCGGTGCCGGCACTCGCCGGAGACCGGGTCCCAGAGCCGGACGGTGCCGTCGGCGCTGCCGGTGGCGAGGACCTCGCCGGAGAACTTGACCGCGTAGACCCGGCCGATGTGGTCCTTGAGGGTGCGCAGCGCCACGCCGGTGACGGCGTCGCAGACCAGCACGCTGCCGTCCTCGCTGCCGACCGCGAGCAGCCGGCCGTCCGGGCTGAAGGCGACCGGCTCGGGCAGTCGGGTGGAGCGCACGTCGAAGCCGTACGGGACGCCGACCTCGGAGGGGCTGAAGCCGGCCTCGACGGGCAGTCCGGGGGCGATCGCGGCGGCCCGCAGCTCGGGGGCGGCGCGCACCTCCTCGTCGGTGACCGCGGAGATCAGCGCGGCCCGCTGCCAGCGGCTGCCGCGCAGTTTGGCGCCGCGCAGGTCGGTGCGGATCAGCCGGGCGCCGCGCAGGTCGGCCGAGCGCAGGTCGGCGCCGCGCAGGTCGGCGGCGTCCAGGCGGGCGCCGGACAGCCGGGCGCCGCGCAGGTCCGCGCCGGCCAGGTTGGCGCCGAGCAGCCGGGCGTCGGCGAGGTCGGCGCCGAACAGGTCGACGCCGGACAGGTCGCGGTGGGAGAGGTCCTCGCCGGCCAGGGTGGCGCCGCGCAGGTCGGTGTGGGCGGGGACGCGGAGCCGGTCGAGGACCTTGACGGCGTTGCGCCGGGCCGCCTCGGAGGCGTGCTCGCCGTCGTCCAGGACGGCGCGGGCCCAGCGCTGGCAGACCTGGTGGTCGGCGAGGTCGCAGAGGAACTCGACGGCGAGCCGGCTGAGCGGGCCGCGGCCGAGCAGTTCGGCGTCGCCGCGCCCGAGCGCCTCGGCGGCGGCGCGGGCGACCAGCCACTCCACCACCGAGCCGTGGATGAACTGGAACATGCCCTCGTCGGAGCGGACCAGCAGGCTGCCGGAGCCGACCGCGTGGGCGACCTGCGGGGTGGGCATCCGGTTCTCGGCGAGGCCGGTGAGCACCCCGGCGATGTCGACGATCTCGTCCAGCGGGATGGAGCCGCGGCCGCTCTCCCAGAGCCGCAGCGCGAGCAGGGTGACGGCCTGCCAGAGCTGGTCCAGGCCCAGCCCGGGGGCGGCGCCGGCGCCGCCCTGGCCGCGCTGCTCCTCGAACCGCAGCCAGGCGGTGAAGACCTCCTGGTAGAGGCCGGCCGCGCTGAGCGCCCGGCCGGCGCCGGCGACGGCACGCAGCCGGTCGTGGTCGAGGTCGGCGACGAAGCTGAGCAGACGGGGGTTGCGGCAGAGCGCGAGCAGGTCGGGGATGGCCTCCAGCAGGCGCATCCGGCGGGCGGCGGCCTCCTCGTCGCCGTACCGGTTGACCAGGTAGCCGCGGATCTGGCGCGGGGTGAAGTCCTGGACGGCGATCAGCCGGCGCTGCGGGAGCAGGCCGACGCGCTCGCCGAGCGCGGTGAGCACCTGTTCGTGCGAGCTGAAGTGCTGGGTGCGGCTGGTGACCACGATCTTGGCGTTGTCGACGGCGGCGTCGAGCAGCACCTGGAGGTGGTCGGCGGCGCGCTCGTAGCTGACCCGGTTGACGAGTTCGTCGAAGCCGTCGAAGAGCAGCACCACCCGGCCCTGCCGGAGCATGTAGCGGAAGGCCCGCAGGTCCAGGGTGTCGGTGCCGTGCTCGGTGAGGTGGGCGGCGACCAGGCCGTCCAGCGAGTGCGCCTTGTCGAGCGCGCTGAGCTCGATGAACAGCGGGGACAGGTGCGGGAGTTCGGCGGGCAGCCGGCGGGCGAGCTCGCGCAGCGCGAAGGTCTTGCCGCGGCCGAAGTCGCCGAGCAGCAGGACGAAGCGGCCGTGGTCGGAGTCGAGCAGCCGGAGCAGCTCGTCGACCAGGCCCTCGCGTTCGTCGGCGCCGGGGCGTTCGGCGTCGCGGTAGCGCTGGGGCAGGTAGAGGCCGGGCAGGTACTGGCTGTCGGTGGCGAGCCGTTCGGTCTGGGCGGCGACGTAGCCGCGCAGGTCGAGCAGGCCCTGGAACTCCAGGAAGCTGCGCAGCCGCACGCCCCGGCGGCGGGCCCGGTCGCGCAGGTCGCGCGGGGGCGGCGGGCCGTCGTAGACGAGTTCGGCGTCGAAGCCGGCGCCGAGGCCGGCGCCGTCGGCGTGCACCTCGTCGACGAAGCGCTCGACGTCCTCCTCGGTGGGGGTGCGGACGGAGACGGCGACCCGCTGCTGGCGGACCAGTCCGCCGGACTCGGCCCAGGTGACGAAGAGCTGCGGCGGGGCGCCGGCCGCCGGGGCCACCGGGCGGATCTGGGCGCCGGGGTGGCGGGTGCGGCAGATCTCGGCGACCCGGGCCAGCAGGGCCTCCAGCGGGGAGGCGAGGGCGCGGGTCTCGTGGTCGGTGTCGGCGGCGGGCTCGCGGACCTGCTCCAGCGGCGGCGGGCCGATCTGCGGGGCCGGTTCCGGGTCCGGGAAGGCGCGGTGGGCCCGGGACCAGGGGGCGGTGAGGCGCTGGAGTTCGGCGCCGGGGGCGGGCCAGCGGGTGAGGCCGTCGCGGGTGAGCTGGAGCAGCTGGTGGGCGCCGGGGGCGGCGGCGCCGACCACCGGGAGTTCGCCGGCGGCGGTGGTGAGGCCGCGCAGCGCGGTGCGGGCGTCGGCGGGGCCGTGCAGCAGCAGGTGCAGGCGGGGCGCGGTGAGCCGGGTGAAGCGGTCGACGTCGCGCAGCGGTTCGGTGTCCTGGCCGCCGCGGGCGGGCGGGCGGCCGGCCGTGGTGCGGGCCCCGGCTGTGGCGGTGCCGGGGCCGGCCGGGCCGGGGGCGGTGACCGGGTGGCGGACGGCGCCGATCCGCAGCCAGCCGTCGGTCTCGTAGGGGCGCAGCGCCTGGGCGAACCAGGCGGCCTGCTCGGGGCCGAGGAAGCCGTAGCGGTCCTCCGGCCGGTGGGTCCAGGCCATCGAGGAGTTGAGGCCGGCGATCACGGTGCCGAGCTCGGGCACCGGGAAGAGCGTCCACGGCTGGGCGCTGTCGAAGACCACGTCCAGGCCCTGGTAGAACTCCTGGAACAACCGGGCGTAGTGCCGCCACTTGGGCCAGTACGGCGGGGCGGGCCGCAGTTCGTCGGCCTCGCAGGTGGCGAAGTAGGCGCGGGAGGCGGCCTGGCTGACGTCCTGGCCGCCGGGGAGGACGGCCACCCGGTGCGGTTCCAGGCCGAGCAGGGCGCGGATGCCGGTGAGGAAGGTGAGCGCCTGTTCGCACTCGCGGGGGCTGCCGGAGGCGGTGAGGTCGCCGGTGACGACGACGAGTTCGGGCGTGGGGGCGCCGGCGTCGGCGAGTTCGACGAGGTCGCCCCAGATCGCGGCCTGGAGGTCGACCGGGTCGTGGCCGCGGCCGAAGGCGGGCCCGGCCAGGTGCAGGACGGTGACCGCCTCGCGGCCGCCGGCCCGGCCGGCCGCCTGCGGGTACTCGGGCTGCACGGAGGGACGGCGGCGGCCGGCCCAGCCGGGGCCGCCGACCGCGCGCGGGGCGGGGATCCGGTTCTGCGCCTGGGCGGGGCCGCCGGGGCCCTCGCCGCCCGGGTAGCCGGGGAACAGCTCGGGCCGGGCCCGGCCGTCCATCGCCTGGGCGACCCGGGTGAGCAGCAGCTGCCGGGCCCGGGCCGGTTCGGCGACGCCGACCAGGTCGATGTAGGTGAGGGTGGCGAGCAGGCCGTCCACCGGGATGTCCTCGATCCGGACGGTGAGCAGCCGGCGGTCCGGGGCGTCCGGGTCGGCCCGGAACGCGGCCTGCCACTCCATCCGGCCGTAGCGGGAGCGCTCGTAGTTGCGCGAGAGCAGGGCGATGACGGCGGCCGATTCGGTGACGCCGCGGTCCATGAAGTCGACGAAGTTGGTGCCGGGCACGAAGTCCCAGGCCTGGAGGAAGGCGCGGTAGCCCGCCTCCTCCAGCGTCCAGGCGATCCAGGCCGCCCAGCGTTCGTCCGCCGGCGAGTAGCTGATGAAGAAGTCGATCGGCCCGGGGCCACCCGGGGTCGCGTCAAGAGCCCCCATGGGGAGAGCTTATGACCGATCCGGAGAGGCTCAACCCTGTTTTGCCGCAACGCTTTCGGATGGTTTCCGGCCGCGGATCGCCGTTTCTGGTCGAACGTGGGATCGTATGACGTTCCGGCGTACGAGTGGCAGTCTCGACCGGCGTCGCCTCGTATGCGACCCTGGCGTGTGTTTGCCTACTGGCCCGTCGTACGGCGGCTTCATCCCCTGGACCTGCTGGCCGCCGGTCTGCTCGCCTGCGGCCTGCTCTTCCTCGCCACCGGACTGCTCCCGACGGACTCCGCCGGAGCGGCCGTCGAACGGATCGCGCCGCTGCTCGCCTTCCTCGGCTCGGTGATCGTGCTGGCCGAGCTGACCAGCGCCGCCGAGGTGTTCGACGTGGTGGCGGCCTGGGTGGCCCGGGCCGGCCGGGGCAGCTACCCGGCCCTGTTCCTGCTCTGCGTCGGCTTCGCCGCGCTCACCACCACCGTCCTCAACCTGGACACCACCGCCGTCCTGCTCACACCCGTGATGCTCGCGCTGGCCGGGCGGGTCGGGATCGCGCCGCTCCCGCTCGCCATGACCACGGTCTGGCTGGCCAACACGGCGAGCCTGCTGCTGCCGGTCTCCAACCTCACCAACCTGCTGGCCGCCGACCGGGTCGCGCTCTCCCCCGCCGGCCTCGCCCGCGCCATGTGGGCGCCGCAGCTGGCCGCCCTGCTCGCCACCATGGCCTGTCTGTGGGCCTTCTACTGGCGGCGCGGCCGGCGCGGCGCGGCGGACTACCTCCCGCCGGAGGCCCACCGCCCCAAGGACCGGGGACTGTTCCGGATCTGCGCGCTGGCCTGCGCCGGGTTCCTGGTGGCCAGCCTGGCGGCGGTGGTCCCGCTCTGGGTGGCCTCCGGCGCGGCCGCCACCGTCGTGGTGGTCGCCTTCGCGGTCCGCCGGCCGGAGGGCCTGCGGGCCTCGTTGATACCGTGGCGGCTGCTGGTGATGGTGCCCGGCATGTTCCTGGTGGTGCAGACCGTCGACGCGCACGGCCTGCACCGGCTGCTCGCCGACGCGATCGGCACCGACGGCGGCACGCTCGGCCTGTTCCGGGCCTCCGCCGTCGGCGCGGGCCTGTCCAACCTGCTCAACAACCTCCCGGTCTACCTGGCCGGCGAGGCGGCGGTCCCGGCCGGCAACCACACCCAGCTGCTGGCGCTGCTGATCGGCACCAACGTCGGCCCGCTGGTCGCCCCGTGGGGGTCGCTCGCCACCCTGATCTGGTACGAGCGCTGCCGGGCGGCCGGGCTGAAGGTGCCGCTGCGCAGCGTCGCCGGCGCCGGCACCGTCCTGGCGGTCGGCGGCGTGACGCTGGCGACCACGGCGCTGGCGCTGACCTCGTAGGGCCCACAAGCTGGCCTCGTAGGGCCCACAAGCCGACCTCGTGGGGCCCACAAGCCGACCTCGTGGGGCCCGCAAGCCGACCTCGTGGGGCCCGCAGCAGGGCAGGCCCTATGATCAGCCGCCGTGAAGGAATCGAACGCCGGTACGGCCGCCGGAGTGGTGCTGGTCGACGGTCGTACCCGGCTCTGGGTGCGGGACGGTGTGCTGCACTGGCAGCGGGGCCGCAGCAGCCTGGCGGTGCCCGGCGCCCGGATCCGGCGGGTGGAGTGCACGGGGTCCTCGCTGCTGGTTGACTACCTCGACGAGTCGGGGACCGGTGCGACGGTGACGGCCCGCCATCGCGACCGCGCGGTGACGGCCGCCCTCGGCGCCGAGGTCCGGGCGATCGTCGGCGACCTTGGTGGTGGCTCGGGCTCCGGCGGGAGCCCGGCGGCCGTCGAGCGGCACGTCAGGCGTCCCTGGCCGGTACGGCTGGCGGCCGGGCTCTCCCACCGGGTGCGCCACGGCAGTCGGTGGTGGCGGGCCGCGGTCGTCCACGTGCTGGTGGGGCTGCCGGCCGCCGTCTGGTTGCCGGTGGAGCCCCGTACTCTGGGGGTCGTGGCCTGGGCGCTGCTGCCGCTGAGCCCGGCTCTGCTGCGGGCCTGGGTCCTGATGGCGGAGCTCGACACCCTGTGGGTGCTGCGGCGCCGGGGTGTCACCGTGCGGGCGCGGTTCGAGAGCGATCCCTTCAGCGAGCACGCCAACGCCTTCATCGCCCGCTTCCGCACCCTCGAAGGCCGTGACGTCGCCTTCGAGGGGCTGCTCCGAAGCTCCCGCGACGAGATCCGCTACGACCCGCAGGACCCCTCGCGCGCCGACGCGGCGCCGCTGTGGACCCGGCTGCTGATCGCGCTGGCCGCGTTCGTGCCGGTCGGTTCCTTCGGGGTCGTCTTCGCGCTGCCCGCCCTCGCCTGGCTGGCCCTGCTGGTCGCCCAGCGGTTCTGAGCGCCGCGGGTCGCGCCGCACGGGGCCGGTCAGGGTGTGGTCGCCCGCGCCACCAGGTCGAGGAGGTACGGCAGGTCCTCCGGGCGGCCCGCGACATAGCTGCGGGCCGTGTCCGGCTGTCCGATCCGCGGGCTGAACGGGCCGCCGTCCAGCCCGCACACCGCCAGGCCCGCCTCGGTGGCGAGCAGGACGCCGGCCGGCAGGTCGATCTCCTCCGCCCGGTAGCCGACGAACCCGTCGATCAGCCCGGAGGCCAGCAGCGACCAGGTGAGCAGCGGCGCCCACAGCTGGAGGACGCGGCGCGCCCCGGCCTCCAGCCCGTCCTTGAGCGCCCACGCCACCGGGTCGCCGGCCGACAGGCCGTGCCCCTGGGTCCAGCCGAGCACCGGGCGGGGCGCGCCGACCGGACGGGGCGGCACCCGCAGCCGCCCGCCCGGCCCGTACGCGCCCGCGCCGCGCACCGCCCGCCAGGTCCGGCCCACCACCGGGTCGTGCACCACGCCGAGCACCGGCTCGTCGTCCACGCAGAGCGCGATGCCGACCACGTAGGCGGGCAGGCCGATCACCACGTTGTTGCTGCCGTCGAGCGGGTCGACCAGCCAGGTGCGGCGGGTGACCGGCCCGCCCCGGTCGCCGCCCTCCTCGGCGCGGATCCGGTCCGCCGGGAAGTGCTCGGCGATCCGGCGGGTCACCAGCTCCTCGGCGAGCAGGTCGAGTTCGGTGACCACGTCGCCGTCGTCGCCCTTGACGTCCACCCGGAAGGCGTCCGGGAAGCGGGACCGCAGCAGCGCGCCCGCCTCCTCGGCGGCGCGCACCGCGACCCGGCACTCCGCCGCGAACGTCCCGTCACCCGGTTCTCCACCGCCCGTGTCCGCTGCCGTGTCCGTGTCCGTCCCCCCGCCCGTTTCCGTGCCCGTACCTGGTTCCGCGCCCGTACCCGTATCCGTATCCGTACCCACTGCCGATCCTCCTGGCTGCCTCTTCGGCGATCCGGGCCGTCCGGTCCGCGTCGCAGAGCCGCCGTACCACGCGGCGGGCGGGGCCGTCCAGCGGTCCCAGCACCACGTCCACCGGCCCCGGCACCGTCCGGCCGAGCACCACGGTGGCGGCGGGCGCGTCGTCCGGCAGCACGGTGGCGTGGAACTCGCCCGCGCCCAGGGTGTAGGTGTCGCCGCGCGCGCTGGTCTGCTCGGCCAGCGGCTCCCAGCGCACCAGCCGCGGCGTCGGCCGCACCTCGTCCACGCCGGTGGCCCCGTCGCTGTACACCTCGAAGGCCCGGTGGGTCGGGCGGGCCGGTTCGTCGTACACCCCGACCCGCAGATTGCCGACCCGGCCGTACAGCACGCTGCTCTTCAGCTCCCAGCTGTGGCAGTGGATCTCCCGCATCCGCGCGGTCTCCGCCGGGTCGAAGACGTGCACGCACACGCCGTACGCGCCGTCCCGCACCACCGGCAGGCAGACGAAGCCCAGCGGGTGCGCGACCGCGCGCAGCGCCCGCGTGCCCGCCACCACCTCGGCCAGCAGCCCGTGCACCAGGCCGTCAAGTCCGGGCTCGGCGGCGGTGCGGCCGGTGGCCCGGTCCAGCGTCGTGAAGAGTTCGTTCATCCGTCCGTATCCCCCTTGCTCCCCCGTGTTCCCCTGCGGGCGCTCTCCCCCCGGCTACCGCCGGTACGGGTTCTCCGCGTGCAGCGCCCGGTCGATGATGTCGCTGACGTCCCGGTCGGAGAACGCCGCCGGCAGCGGGATGCGCAGCTGCTCGAACAGCCGCCGGGCCTCGTCCACCGTCGGGTCGTCGCCGAGCTGTTCGGTGTCCCGGAGGTCGAGCTTGACCGCCTGCTCGCGGAAGTGGTGCAGCTCCGTGACGTAGTAGTCGTAGAGCGGACGGCCGCGCTCGACGTACAGGCTGACCCGCCCGGGGTCGTCCTGGGTGATGATCAGGCAGGACGCCGACACGTCGAACCGGAGCGAGGGCACCACCGTCGAGAGGTGGACGTCGATCTCCAGGGTGTCCAGCCGCTGCCGGTACCAGGCCGCCGCCAGCACCGTCGCGTACGCCTCCCGGCGCGTGCGCTCCACGCTCCAGGTCGCGTCCGGCGCGCCGTCCGCCGACCGGCCCCCGCTGCTGCCGAAGGTGCCCCGGAAGCGCGCGTACGCGGCGCAGGCCGCCTCGTCGCCCGGGTGCACGATGTCGATCTTCACGGTGAGCGCACGACGCCGCCGCCGCGCCTCCTGCACGCACTTCGGCAGCGTGACGGCCCGCAGGTAGGTGCCGGTCCCGCCCTTGAACACCCACCGGTCGGTGTCCTGCCGGGCCTCCTCCAGCGCCCGCTCCAGGTCCGCGCCCGCGATCTCGCGCACCGACGCCAGGTTCGCCAGCGCCTGCTGCGCCCCGGCCGTCGCGTCCTGGATGTCCGCCACCCGCCGCCGACGCTCGCCCAGCGACCCGTACACCACGGCCGCCAGCACCAGCAGCGTGGCCCCGGACACCACGTTGTCGTCCAGCCCGCCCCCGAGCAGGTCCAGCAACCCGACGACCAGCGCACCCACCAGGGCCACCACGCCGTCCGAGTTCCGCAACGCCCACGCGATCCCGCGCTCCAGCCGCCGCCCGGACTCCCCCGCACCCCCGTGCCCCACGCCCGACACCCCCTTCGACCACCAACATGCTAGGGGCACCCTTGAGTTGACGGCCATACGATTGACGCCCCCACCAGGCGCACACCCGGTCGCACCCCCGCACCCCCCGGCGCGCGCCGGGAGGGTGGGGGCGTAGGGTGCCCGTCGTGAACGAACTGAGCTTCCGGGGGAAAGATCGGTACCGCCCGTCCTGGCCGCACCTCGCGGTCCTGATCGCGGTGTTCGCCCTCCAAGGATTCCTCGCCGCCACCAAGCTGGGCCCGGTCGGCACCGCCTGGCTGCTCGGCGGCACCGCCGTCCTCGCCGCCCTCGGCTTCTGGGTCACCCTCCGCTGCTGGACCACCGTCGGCCCCGCCGGCATCACCATCTGCTGGGGCTTCGGGCGCGGCCGCACCTACCCCTGGCAGGAGATCCGCTGGATCGACGTCCGCGAGACCAAGGCCCAGGGCGGCAGCAACATCCTCACGGCCCGGATGTTCCTCGCCGGCGGCCGCCGCCGCGGCCTCCCCGCCCTCCAGCACAGCGACACCTACCCGTCCCCCGACTTCGAGGTGGACGTCCAACGGGTCGTCAACTGGTGGGAACTGAGCACCGACCCGACCACCCGCATCCGCCCCCCGAAGCAGTTCCGCGACCGCATCACCCCAACGGTCGCCGGCATCCTCGTCGGCCTCCTCATCTCAGCCGTCGGCCTCCTCGCCGTCCTCGCGAACGCATAGCCCGCCGGCGCAAAGCTCCCGGGCCCGCGGCGCACAGCACGCCGCGGGCCCGGGTCGTCGGACGCGCACAGGTCGCAGCCGTTCAGCTCGAAAAGTGAGAACCATCAGCCATGCCTGAGCTTGATCAAGTAACCAGGGAATTCATCACCTGGGCCGATGCGGGAGTGACTCCGACCGTCTCCGAGCCCGTCAGGGACTTCGTCGAGAAGCTCACCTTCGCCGCCCCGGAGGAAATCCTGTCGGTGTTGCAGGACGTGCTGCGGGAGGACCCCCTGGCCATCCCGGTCTGGGCCCGCAATCTGGCCTACCGGCTGGCCTGCCTGCAGCGGCCCGACGACCCGACCCTGCTACGCGACGCCGCGTACGACCTCCTCCGCTTCGGCCCCGATTGGGACACACACGCGCGCGCGATGCTGGCGCGAGCCGAGCAGTTGGAGTCCTGACCCCACCCCGAACGCCCGTTTGCGCCGTCCTCGGCTCAGGCCGAAGAGCAGGCGAGCGGAGACCTTGCCGCCCATGGTCCTCAATCAGCGGCGCGGCGGCGGGTGGCCGGGGGGATCGATGAGCTGTCCGTTCGAGCCGTCCTCCTCGTTCGGGTGAGCCGAGTCGTGCCGCCCGGCTCGCCGGTGCGGCGGCCCCCACAGTGATCACCGACAGCTTTGTCGATCATGATGGGAGTGACGACCGTGTCACGTCGTGGAATGCTCGCCGGTGTGGGAATCGGTGTCCTGCTCGCGGGATTCGGATGGTTCGCCGCCGGTGCCGGGACGACGGCCGGAGCGGCGGTACGGGCCGGCACGCCGGTACCGATCGTGGTGCACTCGGACGACTGGTCCGGCAAGACCGAGGCGTCGAAGGCGACCTGCCCTGGAGGAACGACACTGATCGGCGGCGGGTACGACTCCATCCCGGTCACCAACGGCTACAACCAGGTCCAGGACGCCGTCGACACCAACGCCCCGTCCCAAGTCGAGCCGAACACCTGGGTGATCAAGATGCACCTGGGGAAGGCCTCCGCCTACGCGCTGTGCTCGCCGGCCGGCTCCGAGCCCCCGATCGTGGTTGCCTCGGCCGACTGGTCCGGCAAGACCGAGGTGTCGAAGGCGACCTGTCCCGAGGGCACCGCACTCAGCGGCGGCGGCTACGACTCCATCCCGGTCACCAACGGCTACAACCAGGTCCAGGACGCCGTGGACAAGGCCGCCCCTTCGGCGGACGAGCCCAACACCTGGGTCGTCAAGATGCACTTGGGCCGCGCCTCCGCGTACGCGCTCTGCACCAAGTGACCTGGACGGAGTGACTGGCGCCTCCCGTTCGAAACGGGAGGCGCCGCCGTGATGATCAGTGGTTGGGAAACTCGTCCGCGCGGATGGCGAGGAGGAAGGACCGCCAGGCGGGGGCGCGGAAGGAGAGGACAGGCCCCTCGGGGTCCTTGGAGTCCCGGACGAGCCGGCCGACGGCAGACTCAGCGGTCTCGACGCACTGGCCACCGTTCCCGCCGCTGTAGCTGGACTTGTGCCATGCGCAGGCGGGCGCACCGTGGACGGACTCGGCCACCTCGATGCAGTGACCTCCGTCATTGTCGCTGTAACTGGACTTCTGCCACGTGAGGTTGGAATCGTTCATCGGTGCGAACCTCTCACTACCGGCCGCGTCAGTCAGCAACCAGGGGCGCGGAATTCGTCGGCGCGGACGGCGTCGACGAAGGACTGCCAGGCGGGGGCGCGGAAGGAGAGGACGGGGCCCTCGGGGTCCTTGGAGTCACGGACCAGCCGGGTTGGACGGCCTCCGGCCACCTCGATGCAGTTTCCCCCGTTGTTGTCGCTGTAACTGGACTTGCGCCACATGGCTTTGGAGGTACTGGGCCCGGTGCGGGTCATGTTGAGCAGTCCTTCCCTCACGCTGCTGACCAACGCGGCGCTTTCGCTGGGAGAGAGCGCGTCCGCTAGCAGCCGATCATAGGCCAGCAGCCTCCGCTGAACCTCCCTCGGTTCCTCGATGAAATGCCCCTGGTCCAGACTCTCGGAGTAGAGCCTGCTCTTGCCGTCAGGTGCCGTGACGAATGTGACGAGCGTGCCGAAGGGGAGCCGCTCGCCGAGGCTGAACGGTGCGACCTGGTGGATGACGTTGGGGTGTCGCCCCATCAGAAGCAGGTGCCCGAGCTGCTCGTACATGACTTCGGGGCCGCCGACCATCGAGCGGATGGCCGCCTCGGAGTGCACCACGACGAGCAACGGCCCGTCGTCCTCGTACAGCCTGCGCTGCCGAGCGAGCCGGGACTCCACCCGTTCCTCGATCAGCTCAGGGTCGCCGGCTGCGGTGCCGGATCCGAACAGGGCGCGTGCGTACGCCTCGGTCTGCAGGAGACCCGAGACGCGGATCGGTTGGAACTCGCAGATCCGGCAGGCTTTCTCCTCGTAGATAGCGTAGCGACGGAACCAATCCGGGTGCTCGACCCTCGCGTACCAGTCGATCTCCTTCCACAGGTCCATCAGTGCGGTGCCCGTTCCCAGCAGGGCCTCCGCTCTGATGACGAAGTTCTCCTGGGGGTTGCGGTCGCCGGACTCGATGCGGGAGATGTGCGGGCGGCTGCACGGGATCGCCATGGCCAACTCGCCCTGCGAAATGCCCCTCGCCTCGCGGTAGTGCTGCAGCACGCCGCCGAACACGGCGGCTGGGCTCGATCGCAAGTTCCGATTGATTGGCCTCGAACGGGTCATGGCGTGCTCCCCCTGTGTCAGGACGTTCCCTGGAACCGGCAGGCCCCTGGTCACCGGATTCGGAACCGCCGATGCTTAATCGTGAATCCGGATAGACACTCGCGCCAGTGAGTGCACGAAGCGCCATGCCCGGCGCACGACAGCCCCTTTCACCCCACGAGGCGGCACAGCCATGCCCGAACCGCTTGACATCACCCCTGTCGATCAGCTCGCTTCCCTCCCCCGGCATCCCTCCTCCGCCACGGCCGCGCGGGTACTGCTCCGGGGCTTCCTGGGGGACGTCAAGGGTGGTGAACGATACGTCGATGACGGCGAATTGATCGTCACCGAGCTGGTCACGCATGCGGTGCTGCGGGAGCGGAAGCCCGAGCACCTCCTGCTGGACGTCCTCTTCGAGTACTCGGCGCCCACGGGGCTGCGGATCACCGTTCAGGACGTGGGGCTCCGGGGCAGACGAGCGGGAGAGGATCGTGCGGCCGGACTGGGTGTCGTGCACCAGCTCGCCTCAACCTGGGGGCGGGAGATCAGTGAAGGGGAACTCAGCACGCTGCTGGTCTGGGCTCAGCTCGCCCCGTGGTAGCTGGATTGTGGGTACTCGGAGCACTTAGTGTCTGCGGTCACAGGTACTGTCATCGGCGGTGATCCTATGTTCACCGGCCCGTCAGGGGACGGGCAGCCGCAATCGAGGGGGATCCATCCGTGATGTTCGGTAGTACTTCCGCGCCGCAGCGCTGGCGCGGTGCCGCCGCTGTGCTGGCTGCGGCGGCCCTGGTAGGGGGAGCGGCCGGGGCGGCCCAGGCGGCGCCCGCCGGTGACCCGGTGAAGAACGTCTCCTACCTCGGCCACACCTTCTCCGTCCCGGAGAGCTGGCCGGTCGTCGACCTGACGGCCGATCCGACCGCGTGCGTGCGGCTCGACCGCCACGCCGTCTACCTCGGCACGCCCGGCAGCGAGCAGAACTGTCCGGCCGGCCTGATCGGCCGCACCGAGACGCTGCTGGTCGAGCCCTTCGAGGCCGCCGCCACGGCGGCCGGTACGTCGGTGAGCGTCATGGACCACGAGGTCGTTGCCACCGCGTCGGGGATCCGGGCGACCGGCACCTACGACACCGACCAGGCGCTGGTCCGCCGCATCCTCGCCGGTGCCAAGCTGCCGACCGCCGCGCCGAAGGCCGACGGCAAGAAGGCCCAGGCCCCGTCCGCCAAGGCCCAGGGCGCGCCGTCGGCCGGCGAAACGTTCGCGCAGGCCCCCGCGGCCCTCGCGGCCGGGAACACCGCCGCGTCCGACCTGACCAACCACATCGGCCAGGGCTTCGACGCCTGCGCCGCGCCGGACAACGCCGCCATGGACGCCTGGCTGTCCTCGCCGTACCGCGCGGTCGGCATCTACATCGGCGGCAGCAAGCGCGCCTGCCGGCAGGACAACCTGAACGCCGCCTGGGTCCAGCGCCAGGCCAACAACGGCTGGAGGTTCCTGCCGATCTACGTCGGCGTCCAGGCGGCCGGGATCAACTGGGCCGAGGGCGACGGCTGGGCCGCCGCCGAGGACGCCGCCAACCAGGCCGTCTCGCTCGGTATAGGCCCCGGCGCGGTGCTGTACTACGACATGGAGTCGTACGACGTCGCCGCCTACTCGGCGAAGGTCCAGCCGTTCCTGTCGGCCTGGACCGCCCGTCTGCACGAGCGCGGCTACAACTCCGCCGTCTACAGCAGCAGCGCCACCGGGATCGCCGACCTGGTGGCCAACCAGTCCAGCGGCTACGCGATGCCGGACGCGCTGTTCACCGCCAACTGGAACGGCAAGGCCGACACCAACGACCCGAAGATCCCCGCGAACCTCTGGAACAACCACCAGCGGGCCCACCAGTACAAGGGCAACGTGGAGGAGACCTGGGGCGGCCGGAAGATCAACATCGACCAGGACTACCTGGACGTCCAGCTCCAGGCCCGGGTCCCGGGCCGCTCGCTGGTCGGCGTGTACCGCCCCACCACGCAGCAGTTCGCCCTCGCCGACGCGAACGGCAACCTCCTCGGCTCCGCGGTGTTCGGCAGCCCGGGTGACACCCCGCTGACCGGCGACTGGAACGGCGACACCAAGGACACCCTCGGCGTGTACCGATCCAGCAACTCCACCTTCTATCTGACGAACGACCAGTCCTCGGTGGCCATCGCCCGGACCTTCGGCATGCGTGGCGACATTCCCGTGGTGGGCGACTGGGACGGCAACGGCACCGACACCATCGGCGTGTTCCGGCCCTCCGATTCGGCGTTCTACCTGTCCAACAACAACTCCACCGTCGCGTACCGGGTGGAGATGGGCATGGGCGGCGACCTGCCGATCGTCGGCGACTGGAACGGCGACGGCAAGACCACCGTCGGCATCTACCGTCCGAGTACCCAGACATTCGTCATGAGCGACTCCAGCACCGCCGGCCAGGTGGACCACCTGGTCACCTTCGGCGACTGGTGGGACACCCCGATCGTCGGTGACTGGGACGGCGACGGCACCGACCAGGTAGGCGTCTACCGCCCCTCCGATTCGGGCTTCTACGGCGCGGCGAAGGACTCCGGCGCGCTGGTCTACAGCGTGAAGTTCGGCAGCGCGGGCGATGCCCCGGTGGTCGGTCGCTGGTAGTCCGCAGTACAGGACAACAGGGGCGGGTGGTCCCGGGCGTCGATCCCCGGGGCCGCCCGCCCTTCGTCGTCACAGCTCCCGGTGGACGATTCGGCGGACGAACTCCCGTACAGAAGAAGGTACTTCGAGGTGCGGGAGTTCGTCCGACCACCGGCCCGCCGGTCAGACGTCCCGGCGCCGGACCACCGTGGCCGCGACGGCCGCCGAGGCCAGCGCCCAGCCGGCCAGTGTCAGCCAGGAGCCGAGCACGGTCGGCGGGTACGCGCCCAGTGTCGCCGTGCTGTCGGGGTTGAGGGCCAGCCGGCCTTCCGCGGCGAGCGGCAGGTGGTTGCCGATCTCCTTCAGCAGCCGGTAGCGCTCCCCGCCGAAGAGCATCGGCAGGATGAACAGCAGCCCGACCACCCCCACGATGGACGCGGTGGCGTGCCGCAGCACCGCCCCGAACGCCATGCCGATCAGCGCGCAGACCGGCGCGAGGAGCGCGTAGCCGGCCACGGCCCGCGCGCAACCGGGGTCGGCGAGGGAGAGCCCGAGACGGCGGGAGGCGAGCATCGCGTTGGTGGTGAGGAAGGAGACCAGCGAGACGGCCGTGCCGAGCACCAGGGTGACCGTCGTGACCATGACGAGCTTGGCGCCGATCACCCCGCGCCGGTCCGGCGTGGCGACGAAGGTGGTCCGGATCTGCCCGGTCGCGTACTCGCCGAATACCGTGATCGCCCCGAAGCTCGCGGCGGCCAGCGCCATGACGTCGGCCGCGATGCTGCTCAGCCCGTGCCAGAGCGGGTCGTAGCGGTACTCCGGCATGCCGGGTAGCGCCGGCGGCGGATTGTCGATGTAGGGGAGGTCGCTGTGGACGGCGTTGACGTTGATCGCCAGCGCGACGAGGGCGCTCAGCGTGAGCACCCAGTACGTCGACCGGAGCGAGCGCGTTTTGATCCACTCGGCGGCGAGCAGGTCGGTGAACCGAGGGCGGTAGGCGGGCGAAGCGGCTGCGCTCATCGGGCGACTCCGGCGTGGTGGTCGGCGTGGTCGGCGGTCAGGGCCATGAACGCGGCCTCCAGAGACGGGGTGTGGTCCGCGAGTTGGTGCAGGACGTGGCCGTGGCGGTGGGCCAGCTCGCCGATCCGGGCGGCGGGCAGGCCGGTGACGCTCAGGTCGCGGAGTGCCGGTACCACGGTCCCGCCGGCCCCGGTCAGGACGGTGGCGAGCGCGCCCGCGTCCGCCGCCCGGACCGTCACGGCGGGTGCGGCGTGCCGGAAGGCGAAATCGGCGAGGCTCTCGTCGGCGACCAGCCGCCCCCGGCCGATCACCACCAGCCGGTCGGCGGTGTGCGCCATCTCGGCCATCATGTGACTGGAGACGAACACCGTCCGCCCCTCCTCCGCCAGCCGCCGGAACAGTCCGCGCACCCAGCGCACGCCCTCCGGGTCCAGCCCGTTGAGCGGCTCGTCGAAGATCAGCACCGGCGGGTCCCCGAGCAGCGCGCCCGCGATGCCGAGCCGCTGCTTCATCCCGAGCGAGTACCCGCCGATCCGCCGCCCGGCCGCCTTCGCCAGCCCGACCTCCGCCAGCACCTCCTCCACCCGGCCCGGCGGCAGCCCGTTGGCCCGGGCCAGCGCCCGCAGGTGCGCCCGCCCGCTGCGCCCGCCGTGGACGTCCCCCGCGTCGAGCAGCGCACCGACGTGCCGCAGCCCGCGCGGCCGGCCGGCGAACGGCACCCCGTCGACGGTGGCGGTGCCGCCGGTGGGCGCGGACAGACCGAGGATCATCCGCAGAGTGGTGGACTTGCCCGCGCCGTTCGGGCCGAGGAAGCCGGTGACCCGGCCGGCCGGGACGGTGAAGGTGAGGTCGTCGACGGCGAGGGCGTCACCGTAGCGCTTGGTCAGTCGGTTCGTTTCGATCACGGGACGACGATGCCCGGCGCGGGGTACCCGCCACAGCGACCCGGGGGCCACACCGCCGGCCCCTGGCCTGGCCCCGGGGCTTAAGCCCGTGGGCCGATGTCCGGGCCGAGGCGACTGGCTACGATCAGCCGGATGATCATCACGCGTCCTTCTTCTCCGCTGCTCCGGCGGGTGCCGCCGGCCGTCTGGGTGGGCGGCGGCTGGCTGACGGTCGTTCTGGTCCGTTCCCTCCAACGGCCGGACGAGCTGAGCCGGCTGTTCCGCTACCACGGCAACGTCGAGGACGCGCCGCTGCTGGTCACGGCCGTGGTGACGACGCTGGTCACGGCGCTGCTGGTGCGCGTGCCGGTGGCCGCCGTCGCGGTGGCGCTCGCCGGCACGGTGTACTCGCTCGGGATGGAAGTGAAGGCGACCTCGCACGTGCTCTTCCTGCTGACGGACGCCCTGGTCGGGTACACGGCCGCGACCCGCCCCCGCCGGACGTCCGCCCTGGCCGCCGCGCTGCCGGCCGGGGCGGTGGCCGCCGACACGGGGTGGCGGCTGGCCTCCGGCTACCCCGTCAACCCCTCGGTACCGGCCGCGCTGCTGTGCACGGTGGCGGTGGCCTGGCTGGTCGGTCACGCCGTCCGCCAGGACCGGGCGCACACGGCGGAGGTCCGCGCCAGGGCGTCCCGGCAGGCGCTCACCGACGAGCGGCTGCGGATCGCCCGTGAGCTGCACGACGTGGTCGCGCACAACATCGGCATCATCGCCATCCAGGCCGGGGTGGGCAGCCGGGTGATGGACACCCAGCCCGCCGAGACCCGCAACGCGCTGACCGCCATCGAGGCCACCAGCCGGGACACCCTGGCCGGCCTGCGGCGGATGCTCGGCGCGCTGCGCCGGGGCGAGGAGGAGGCGGCTCCGCTCGGCCCGACGCCCGGTCTGGACCGGCTGGACGAGCTGGTGGCGCGGACGGCCGCGGCCGGGGTCCGGGTCGAACTGGTCCGGCGCGGCGAGGGCCCCGGGGGGTCGGCCGCCGGACTGGGCGCGCTGCCGCCGGACGTCGACCTGGCCGCGTTCCGGATCGTCCAGGAGTCGGTGACCAACGTGGTGCGGCACGCCGGCACCCGGGACTGCACCGTGACGGTCGAACGGACCGCGGCTGCGGTGACCGTCACCGTCGTCGACCTGGGGTGCGGCCGTGCACCGGCCGGGGAGGCGAACGGGGGCGGCGGCGGCAACGGCGACGGCTACGGCTACGGCTACGGCTACGGGCTGACCGGGATGCGCGAGCGGGTCACCCTGCTCGGCGGCGAGTTCAGCGCCGGGCCGCGCCCCGGCGGCGGGTTCCGGGTGGCGGCCCTCCTGCCCCTGCCCGAGGAGGTGGGCCGGTGATCCGCGTCCTCCTGGTCGACGACCAGCCGCTGATCCGCACCGGCCTGCGGGTGCTCATCGCCGACACGCCCGACCTGGAGGTCGTCGGCGAGGCCGCCGACGGCGCGGAGGCGGTGGAACTGGCCCGCGCGCTGCGGCCGGACGTCGCGGTGATGGACATCCGGATGCCCGGGATGGACGGCATCGAGGCGACCCGCCGGATCGTCGCGAACCGCGCGGCGGCAACCCGCGTCCTGGTCCTGACCACCTTCGACGACGACGAGTACGTCTACGGGGCGCTGCGCGCCGGGGCGAGCGGGTTCCTGGTCAAGGACATGGCACTGGAGAGCATCCTGGACGGCATCCGCGTGGTCGCGGCCGGGGACGCCCTGCTCGCGCCGGGGGTGACGCGCCGGCTGGTCGCCGAGTTCGCGGCCCGGCCGGAGCCCGCCGGCCGGGCCGACCGCGGTGCCCGGGCGGTGGAGGAGAGCGGGGCGGCGGCTCGGCTCGCGGCGGCCGGCGTCACCGAGCGGGAGCGCGAGGTGCTGACGCTGGTCGGGCGCGGCCTGTCGAACGCGGAGATCGCCGAGCAGTTGGTGATCAGCCCGGCCACCGCCAAGGCGCACGTGGCGCGGCTGTTCACCCGCCTGGACGCCCGGGATCGGGTCCGGCTGGTGATCCTGGCCTACGAGTTCGGCCTGGTCGAGCCGTCGTCGCCCTGACCGCCTTCCTGACCGCCTTCCTGCTTTTCACCCTGACCGCCGACTCGGCCCCCGCCCGGGCCGTCGATGTCAACGGGACGCCGCACGGTCCTCCGCCTGCTGCACCGGGGCGGTGCGGCCGGCGTCCCAGGCGAGCAGCATCCGTAGGGCGTCGTGGGACGGGCTGCCCGGTTCGGCGGCGTAGCTGATCAGCGCCTGGCCGGGCTCGGAGGCGGGGCGCAGGGTGTCGTAGTCCAGTTCCAGGGTGCCGACCAGCGGGTGGTGGAACACCTTGCGGCCGGAGGTCTTGTCGCGCACCGGGTGCTCGGCCCACCAGCGACGGAACTCCTCGCTGCGCATGGACAGTTCGCCGATCAGTTCGGCGAGCTTCGGGTCGTCGGGGCGGCGGCCGGCCTCCAGGTGGAGGAAGGCGACGGTCTCCCGGGCGCAGGTGGCCCAGTCCGCGTAGAGGTCGCGGGAGCCGGGGTCGAGGAAGGTGATCCGGGCGATGTTGCGCTCGGCCGGGGGCAGCGCGCCGTAGTCGCCGAGCACCAGGGCGCCGGCCCGGTTCCAGGCCAGGACGTCCATCCGGTGGCCCATCACCAGGGCGGGCACGTCGGTCAGCCCGGCGAGCAGCCGGGCCATCATCGGCCGGACCTGCTGCGGGGCGGACGCGGCGCGGGCCCAGCGGGTGCGGTCGGGCCGGGTGCGGGCGAGGCGGTGCAGGTGACCGGACTCCTCGGCGTCCAGGCGCAGCGCCCGGGCGATGGCGTCGAGCACGGCGTCCGAGGGGTTGCCGACCCGGCCCTGTTCGAGCCGGGTGTAGTAGTCGACGCTGACCCCGGCGAGCTGGGCGAGCTCCTCGCGGCGCAGGCCGGAGACCCGGCGGCGGCCGCCGAAGTCCGGCAGGTCGACGTCCTCGGGCCGGAGCCGGGAGCGGCGGGTCCGCAGGAACTCGTTGAGGCTGATCGCTGCACTGGTGCTGCTCATGGGGCCCATTCTCGCTGGAGGGGGTGCCCGTCAGCCTGGCCCTGGGAGGACCAGGCTGACGCGACGGCGGGCCGGTGACGGTTTCACCAGGTGTTGGCGACGGCGACCACACCGCCGTCGACCACGATGTCCTGGCCGGTGATGTAGGAGGCGCGGGGCGAGAGCAGGAAGGCCACGGTCTCGGCGACGTCGGCGGCCTCGCCGAGCCGGCCGAGCGGCACCTGGGCGAGCGCGCCGTCCTGGTCCGACTGCTCGGTGAGGACCTCGTGGAACATCTCGGTGACGATGTAGCCCGGGCTGACCGAGTTGATCCGGATGCCGCGCCCGGCGAACTCGTGGCCGAGGGTGCGGGCGAGGTTGTGGACGGCCGCCTTGCTGGCCGCGTACACCGGGGCGTTGGGCAGGCCGCGGTGCAGCGTCCAGGAGGCGTTGAGAACGATCGAGGCGCCGCCGGACGCCTTCTCCAGCAGTGGGAGGGCGTGCTGGACGGTGAAGAAGACGCCCTTGAAGTTGACGCCCACGGTGCGGTCGAAGCTCTCCTCGGTCACCTCGGCCGGGAGCTCGAAGACGCCCACCCCGGCGTTGGCGAACACCCCGTCGAGCCGGCCGTACCGCTCCCCCACCAGCTCGGCGAGCCGGGCCAGGTCGGCGGGCTTGGCGGAGTCGGCGCGGACCGCGAACACCCGGTCACCGGCGTCGAGTTCGGCCTCGGCGCGGCGCAGGCGGGCGTCGGTGCGGCCGGTGATGACGACGTCGGCGCCGGCGTCGAGGAGGCGGCGGGCGGTGGCGAGGCCCATGCCGCTGGTGCCGCCGGTGATGAGGACGACCTTGCCGGCGAACTCGCCGTCGTGGGCGGTGGGGGCGGTGGGGGCGGGGGTGGTCGGGGTGACGGTGGGGGTCTGGGTTGCGTTGATCTCGGTCATGGGTCCACCTTCGCCGCCACCCGGCGGGACCAACCAGGCCCGCCGTTGCCTGGGTCCGGCAGGACCACCCTGGGCTGTCGCCGGACGGCTTCCCCCTCCCGGGTGCGCCGGGCGCCCGGGAGGGGTGGGTGCCTCAGGACAGTCGGCGGGCCCCCTCGGACGGCACGGCCCGGTACACCCGCGGTTCGGCGTGACCCGCGAACGCGGAGGCTCCGGTGACCGCCTTGACCACGGTGTCCGCCACCGCCGTCTCCACCAGCGCGATCACCGAACCGCCGAACCCGCCGCCGGTCATCCGTGCCCCGAGCGCCCCGGCGGCGACGGCGGTGGCGACGGCGAGGTCGGTCTCCGGGCAGGAGGTCCGGTAGTCGTCGCGCAGCGAGGCGTGGCCGGCCGTCAGGATCGGGCCGAGCGCCGCCGGCCCGCGCCGCTCCAGTTCGGCGACGGCCTGCTCGACCCGCCCGTTCTCGGTCACCACGTGCCGCACCAGCGGGACCAGTTCGGCCGGGAGCCGGTCGAGGGCGGCGGGCAGGTCGGCGGCCGCGAGGTCCCGCAGGGCGGGCAGCCCGAGCAGTTCCGCCGCTCGCTCGCACCCCGCCCGCAGCGCGGCGTAGGCGCCGTCGGCGAGGTCGTGCTGCACCCGGGTGTCGATCACCAGCAGCGCCAGGTCCGCGCCCGCCAGGTCGAGCGGGACATGACGGGCGGACAGGTCGCGGGCGTCCAGGTGCAGGGCGGCCCCGGCCCGGCAGGTCATCGAGGCCATCTGGTCCATGATCCCGCAGGGCACACCGACGAACTCGTTCTCCGCCCGCTGCGCGAGCAGCGCGAGCCCCGGCGCGTCGAGCCCGAGCCCGTGAAGGTCGTTGTAGGCGATGGCGACGGCGCACTCCAGGGCGGCCGAGGAGGAGAGACCGGCGCCGCCGGGCACGTCGCTGTCGAGCAGCACGTCCGCCCCGCCGACCGGGTGGCCCGCCTGGCGCAGCGTCCAGACGACGGCCGCCGGGTACGCCGCCCAGCCGCTCACCCCGCCCGGGGCCAGCGCGGCGACGTCCAGCTCGACGACCTCGCCCGGCACCCGGGTCGAGCTCAGCCGCAGCACGCCGTCGGCCCGGCGGCGGACCTGCGCGCGGACGGACTGCGGCAGGGCGATCGGCAGCACGAACCCGTCGTTGTAGTCGGTGTGTTCGCCGATCAGGTTCACCCGGCCGGGGGCCGCCCAGACGCCCTCGGGGGCGTGGCCGTAGAGGCGCTCGAAGGTGCCGGTGGTATCGGTGGTGGTCGTCACTGTTGCTCTCCGTCGGTTGCGGGCGTGGGCGTGTTGGTGGGCGCGTTCTCGGACGTGGGCGCGTTCTCGGGCGTGGGCGCGTTCTCGGACGTGGGCGCGTTCTCGGACGTGGGCGCGTTCTCGGGCGTGGACGGGGTTGTGGTGGCCACCTCGCGCAGGCGCCGGGCGGCGTCCTCCGGGGCGACGTCGTTCATGAAGGCCTCCATCCCGGACTCGGTACCGGCCAGGTACTTGAGCTTGTCGGCGGTCCGCCGGATGGTGAACAGCTCCAGGTGGAGGGCGAGTTCGTCACCGCCCTCGGCCGGGGCCTGGTGCCAGGCGGCGATGTACGGGGCCGGGACGCGCCGCCCGGCGGCCGCGCCGTCGGCGCCGCCGTCCACGAAGAGGCGGTCGAGGCGGCGCAGCAGGTCGAGGTAGAGCCGGGGGAACTCGGCGCGTTCGGGCTCGGTGAGGTCGGTGAGGTCGCGGACCCGGCGGTTCGGGTAGAGGTGCACCTCGTAGGGCCAGCGGGCGGCGAACGGGACGAAGGCCGTCCAGTGCTCGCCGGCGAGGACCAGCCGTTCGGAACCGGTGCGTTCTGCGGTGATCAGGTCCTCGAAGAGGTTGCGGCCGGTGCGGGCGCGGCGGCGGGCCGCCTGCTCGATCATCCGGGTGGTGCGCGGGGTGACGAACGGCAGGGCGTAGATCTGGCCGTGCGGGTGGGCGAGGGTGACGCCGATCTCGGCGCCGCGGTTCTCGAAGCAGTAGACCTGGCGGACGCCGGGCAGGGTGGCGAGTTCGGCGGTGCGGTCGGTCCAGGCGTCCAGCACCAGGCGGGCCCGGTCCTCGGAGAGCTCGGCGAAGGAGGCGTCGTGGTCGGCGGTGAAGCAGACCACCTCGCACCGCCCGACGCCCGGGCCGCGGGCGTACAGCGGGTCGTCGAGGTCCGGTGGCACCGGGTGGTCGCCGGGGCCGCCCGCGAGGGAGGGGAAGCGGTTCTCGAAAACGGCGACCTGGTAGTCCGCCGCCGGGATCTCGCTGAGCCGGCCGTCGCGGCTCGGGCAGAGCGGGCACTCGTCGGCGGGTGGACGGTAGATGCGGGCCTGGCGGTGGGCGGCGACGGTCACCCAGGCTCCGGTCAACGGGTCCCGCCGCACCTCGGAGGAGGGCACGCCGGGCTCCAGCGGCCGCCGATCGACGGCCTCCCGTCCGGCGGGCGGCGCGCCGCGGTCGTAGTAGATCAGCTCACGGCCGTCGGCCAGCTTGGTGACGGTCCTGGTCGTCGAGCCGGTCGGGCCGGTCGCGTCGGCTGTGTCGGCTGTGTCGGCTGTGTCGGCTGTGCCAGCCGTGCCGGCTGTGTCGGCTGATTCGACTGTGCCGGTCGCGTCGCTCGCGTCGGCCGTGTCGGTCGCCTTGGTCACCGCTCCGGCCATGGCGTGCTCCCTGTCGTGGGGCTTCCCTTCAAGAACATGAACAAACAATATCGAACATGAACCAACATCCGCGCCAGGTCGGGCGCCCGGAAAACAGGCCGCGCCCCCGGACCCCGAGGGGCGGTCCGGGGGCGGCTCGGGGGCGCTGGGCCGGGTGGGCGGGTCCCGGCCGGACGGGGCCCGGTGGTGGGCGTCAGTGCGGGGTGACGCCGGGGGCCGGACGGTGGTGGTGCCGGTGGTGGACCAGCGGGCCGCCGGACGAGCCGAACAGGGGGCGACGGCGGGGCGGACGGCGCGCGTAGTGGTGGACCCGGAGCGCGGCGGGCGCGAGCCGCACCGGCGAGGCGGCGGACGGGAGGGCGGACGGGGTACCGGCGGACGGGGTCGCCGTGGCCTGGACGGCGGCCGGGGCGCCCCGCCACGCCCGGGTCGCCAGGACGGCGGCCAGCAACGCGAGCACGCCGAGCGCGACGGTGGCGGCGGGGAGACCGGCGGTGGCGCCGAGCCAGCCCGCCAGCGGGTAGGCGACCAGCCAGCAACCGTGCGACAGCGAGAACTGAGCAGCGAAGGCGGCCGGCAGGTCCGAGGCGGGCACCGCCGCCCGCAGCAGTCGGCCGCCGGGGGTGAGGATCAGCGAACCCGCCGCGCCGAGCCCCGCCCAGAGGGCGAGTAGCGCGGGCCAGCGCCATCCGCCGCCGCCCGCCCCGGCGCCCACCGTGGTGACCACGGCCAGGGCGGCGAGCAGGCCCGCGATGGCGAAGGCGGCGGGCAGCATCACGGTCCGGTCGGCCACCCGATCCAGCACCTTGGGCAGCAGCAGCGCGACGATCATCGAACCGCCGCCGTATGCGCCGAGGGCGAGCGGCACGTCACCCGCCGGACGGCCGAGCTGGTCGCGGACGTAGACGACGGTGTTGACGATCACCATCGCGCCACCGGCGGCGACGGCGAGGTCCAGGGCGAGCAGCGCGCGCAGGCGCGGCACCGAGAGGAAGAGCCGGATCCCGGCGAGGGAGCGGGCGGCGAGCGGCCGGGCGGTGTCCGCGCCGTCGCGGGCCGCGCCCTCCTGAGCGCCGCCCTCCTGAGCCTTGGCCTGCAGCGCCTTGTCCCCCCGAGCCTTGGCCTCCCGGGCCTTGCCGGACCGGACCGCCGCCACGCCCGGCAGGGCGACCGAGACCACCAGGACCGCCGAGGCGAGGAACCCGACCACCGTCCCCCAGAACAGCCAGCGGTAGCCGACCAGGGCCAGCAGCCCGGCGGCCAGCGCCGGGCTGACCAGGCTCTCCGTGTCGTAGGCGAGCCGGGAGAGCGACAGGGCGCGGGTGTAGTCGCGCTCCTCGGGCAGTACCTCGGGGATCACGGACTGGAAGGCCGGCGTGAAGGTCGCCGAGGCCGCCTGCAGGACGAATATCAGCAGGTAGACCTGCCAGACGGACCCGACGAACGGCAGCCCGAGCGCCACTCCCGCCCGGGCCAGGTCGGCGGCGACCAGCAGCCGGCGGCGCGGGATCCGGTGCGCGAGCGCGGCGACGACGGGGGCGATGCCGACGTACGCGACCATCTTGATCGCCAGGGCCGTGCCGAGCACCGAGCCGGCGGAGGCGCCGGCCAGGTCGTAGGCGAGCAGGCCCAGCGCCACCGTGGCCAGGCCGGTCCCGGCGAGGGCGACCACCTGGGCGGTGAACAGGTGCCGGTAGGTGCGGTCTCGGAGGACGGAGAGCATCGGGAGACTCCGTTCGGACTCGGCGCGCGGGTCGATCCGGCGCGAACCAGGGACGTCTCCTCCAGGATAGGACAACATGTGCATACGTGTGCACCTGTTGGCGATAAAAAGGCCCGCGGGCCCCGGGGACGGCGGGCTCAGTCGTGCGGCGGCAGCCCGCTGATCTGGTGGTCGGCGACGTTCAGCGCCTCGTGGACCAGCCGCCGCAGGTGCCCGTGCCGCAGTGCGTAGACCACCCGGCGACCATCCTTGCGGGTCGAGACCAGGCCGGCCAGCCGCAGCTTGCCGAGGTGCTGGCTGACCGACGGGCGCGCCGCGCCGCAGGCCTCGGTCAGCGTCGTCACATCGGCCTCCCCCTCGCTCAGCCGCTGCATCAGGGCGAGCCGGGTGCGGTCGGCGAGCAGGGCGAGGATGCCGGCGGCGACGTCCAACCGTTCGTCCACGCCGGACTCCTGCGACACATGTGCACCTGATACCTGGAGGCTCCCGCTCATGGCCTCATGGTAGAGGGCGCGCGGCCTCCGCTCACCCGCCCCGCAGTGCCCGGTTCACGCCGTACGCAACCAACGCGCCCCCGCTGTTCACCCGCGCGTCCCCCCACGTCACCGGCCCACGCCGCCAGAATGAGGGCCGCCCACCGGTACCCGCACCTGCACCCGTCCGCGCCCACCAACGCACTCGCACCCGCGCCCGCACTCGTCCGCACGCACGCACCAACGGAGGCGACCGTGTCCATGCTTGCCATCAAGGGGACGTACCGGATCCTCGACAGCCAACCCGACGGCGACACCGTCCACTTCACCCCGCAGGACCCGGGCTTCTGGCACGACGTCCCCGGCCGGAACCGGATCAAGCGCAACAGCCACGGCGGCGGCAGCATCCGGATGGACGCGATCGACGCGCTGGAGACCCACTACCAGGGCGTCGGCCCCGGCACCGTCCACCAGCCGCTCGACCTCGGCGCACACGCGGCGCGCGACGAGCTCGTCTCCTGGCTCGGCTTCACCGGCGTCGTCCGCAACGCCGACGAGAAGGTCACCGCCGCGACGCCGGAGACCGTGCCCGGGTTCGTGCTGAGCAGCGGCGCGGACGCCTACGGCCGCTGCATCGGCCTGGTCGGCCGCGGCGACCTGCCGCACGGCACGCACAGCGGCGACCGCGTCACCGTCACCGTCGATCTGCTCCGGCAGACCGCCAACCACCACCTCCTCGCCCGGGGCCTGGTCTACCCGACCTTCTACAGCAGCCTGCCCGAGGTGCTGCGGGTCGACCTCGCCGCCGTCGCCCGCCAGGCCCGCGCCGCGAAGGCCCCCGACAGCGTCTGGCAGCACGACCTCACCACCGACGGCGCCAAGGTGGACGACCTCGCCTCGATCACCGACCAGCTGGTGCTGCTGCCCAAGCTGTTCCGCCGACTCGCCGACTACATCCGGCTGTTCGGCCCCGCGCTGGACTCCTTCCCGGCCTACCTGGCCGGCGAGGGCGAGGAGTTCCACGTCCCCGAACAGGCGACGGCGATCCGCGGGCTCCAGCACCTGATCGAGATCACCGGCAACACCGTCCGGATGACCCGCCCGATCGAGGAGATCGTCCTCGTCGAGAAGTGACCCGCGGCCGTGCCGGCCCGCCCCGCCCAGCCCGCACCGGCCACCCGTCCGCCCGCCGAGCACGGGCGGGTGGGCGGGCGGGGCGGACTGCATGGCGCGGCGCGGAGCCGGGCTTGGGTCCCGCCGTGAGCCCTGACGGTCAGGCCCGGCTGCCGACCAACTGATCCGCGAGCTTGACCAGCCGCCGCTGCGACCGCTCCTCCTGGACCACCGGTGCGGTGGCCGCGACCGAACCTCCTTCGTAGTAGTGACCGTTGACCACCGTCGTGGTCGGCAGGCAGAGCCGGACGACCGCCGCCGCGCCCTCCGCCGCCGGCGCGCCGACCCGGCCGTACAGCGGGAGCAGGGCGGTGTCGCACAGGCCCGGGTTGAGGCTGACCGCCGTGACACCGGAGCCGGCCGGGGCCATCTCGGCGGTGGCCATGGTGAGCGCCAGCTGCGACTGCGCGTAGGCGGCGACCCGCGAGTACTTCTTCACCCGGTGCGGGTCCGACCAGTTCATCGACGCGGTGCGGTGCAGCGAGGAGGAGACGTTGACGACCCGAGCGTCCCCGGCCGCCGCGAGCGGCGCCCGCAGCAGCTTGGACAGCAGGTGCGCGGCAAGGAAGTTGACCTGGAGTGAGACCCCGTTTCCGTCGTCGGTGAGGGTGCAGCGCTCGGGCGCCATCACGGCGGCGTTGTTGACCAGCAGGTCCAGCGCCGGGTAGTGCTTCACGACCGTCCCGGCCAGCACCGCGACCTCCGAAAGGCGGGTGAAGTCGGCGGCCAGCTCGACCAGTTGATCCCGCCGCACCCCGGCCGCCACCAGCCGCTCGACGGCGTCCTCGGCCTCGGCCGTGGAACGCGCGTGCACCAGGACGGTGGCGCCCAGCCCGGCCAGCAGCCGGGCGGTCTCCCAGCCGATGCCGGAGGAAGCTCCGGTCACCAGGGCGGTACGGGCGGAGAGCGGCAGGGAGTCGGTGGACTTGGTGTTGGCGGGGTCGGTGAGGTCGGTGAGGTCGATGGATTCGGTGAAGTCGGCGGTCTCGGCGGTCTCGGTGGAGTTGGCGGACAGAACGGCGTCGGACATGACCCATCCAAGGGTGCGGGCACCGGCGGGGTGCGAGGAGGCGCGGGCGGTCCGGCCCGGCGCGCCCACGGGCCGCGGGTGCGGGAAAGGCGGGAGGGGCTCTCCCGGGGGAGGGACGCGTCCACTCCCCCACCCGGCCGGCGGGCGAGGGGGCGGACGGCGTGGCGCGGGCGCGGCCGGGAACGGCGACGGCCCGGGCACCCGTACGGCGGCGAAGCGGGGAGGCTCGGCCTACCGGACGGCGGCGGTGACCGCGACGGCGACGGGCGTCACGGCGACGGCCCCGGGCCGCGTATGCGGCGGGCGGTCGTGGTGGCGTGTCGAGCGGTTCACGTCACCCATCCAAACCCCGCCGACACCCGCCGGACAAGCCCGCCGCCGCGTCCTGACGGCCCCCTGACGCCGCCCTGACGCCCCTTTGACGCGGATCGCCGACGGGCGCGTCGGCGGGGCACCGCCTCTCCTCCCTCTCCTCCCTCTTCTCCTCCTTTCGTCCGCTTCTCCTCCCTCAGGCTTTCTCAGCCTCCCTCAGCTCTCCCGGAGGTCGGCGATCCGGCGGATCTTCCCGACCGACCGCTCCAGGCTGTACGGGTCCAGCACCTCGACGTCCACACTCACCCCCACTCCATCCTTCACGCTCCGCACGATCGCCGCGACCGCCGCCTCCCGCTGCTCGGAGCCGGCGTCCGGGCGCGCCTCCACCCGCACCGTCATGTGGTCCAGCCGGCCCCGGCGGGTCAGCCTCAGCTGGAAGTGCGGCGCCACGCCCGGGACGCGCAGCAGGATCTCCTCGATCTGGGTCGGGAAGACGTTGACCCCGCGCAGGATGATCATGTCGTCGCTGCGCCCCGTCACCTTGGCCATCCTGCGGAACGCGGGCCGCGCGGTGCCCGGCAACAGGCGGGTGAGGTCGCGGGTGCGGTAGCGGATCACCGGCAGCGCCTCCTTGGTGAGCGAGGTGAAGACGAGCTCGCCGCTCTCGCCGTCCGGCAGCACCTCGTCGGTCAGCGGGTCGACCACCTCCGGGTAGAAGTGGTCCTCCCAGATGTGCAGGCCGTCCTTGGTCTCCACGCACTCCTGGGCGACGCCGGGCCCCATCACCTCGGAGAGCCCGTAGATGTCGACGGCGTGGATGCCCATCCGCCGCTCGATCTCCGCGCGCATCTCCTCCGTCCACGGTTCGGCGCCGAAGATCCCGACCCGCAACGAGGTGCCGCGCGGGTCGACGCCCTGCTTCTCGAACTCGTCGAGCAGGGTGAGCAGGTAGGACGGGGTGACCATGATGACCTCGGGTTCGAGGTCCTGGATCAGCTGGACCTGCCGGGCCGTCATCCCGCCGGACGCGGGGATCACCGTGCAGCCGGCCCGTTCGGCGCCGGCGTGCGCGCCCAGGCCGCCGGTGAACAGTCCGTAGCCGTAGGCGATGTGCACCGTCTGGCCGGGCCGCCCGCCGGCCGCCCGGATGGACCGGGCGACGACCTCGGCCCAGACGTCGAGGTCGTGCTCGGTGTAGCCGACCACGGTGGGCCGGCCAGTGGTCCCGCTGGAGGCGTGGATCCGCCGGACCCGCTCCCTCGGGACGGCGAACATGCCGAACGGATAGGTCTCGCGCAGGTCGGCCTTGGCGGTGAAGGGGAAGCGGGCGAGGTCGGCGAGGGTGCGGCAGTCCTCGGGCACGACTCCGGCCGCGTCGAACTTCCGGCGGTAGAGCTCGACGTGGTCGTAGGCGTGGCGCAGCGTGGCCCGCAAGTGCTTGAGCTGGTGCGCCCGCAGCTCCTCGCCGGTCATCCGCTCACCGGCGTCCAGCAGGTCGTCCGGCGGCGCCTCGCCGAGGCCTACCGGTGCTCCGTTGCTCATCGCGCCTCCCATGCATCACTGGCACACAAACCGAATGATCGGTCGGCCCCGATTGGGGCCAAGTAACTCAGTGCCCGAACCACGTGTCAAGGTCTGCCGCGCTGGTCGGGGCCGTTCTTGCCGGGAATCCTCCCCGCCGAACGGCCCGCCCACCACTGTCGAAAGGCAGGTCTGACCCCTGACGAAAGACAAGCCCCCATCTCTGCCGAAAGACAGATGGCAAGGGCCCGGTGGTCGGGAAAGCTCTCCCACGTCACCGACCGACCACCCCTCACACCGACCGGGAGAGCGGAGCCCATGAGCCGACCCGACGTCAGACTCCACCCCGACCACCACCGCCCGGCACCCCTGCTCGAACTCACCGACGTCAGCAAGGTCTACCGGGGCGGCAAGCGCGCCGTCGACGGTCTCTCACTGCGGCTCGGCCCCGGACTGCTCGGCCTGCTCGGCCCGAACGGCGCGGGCAAGTCCTCGCTGATGCGGATCATCGCCACCGTCACCCGGCCCACCTCCGGCCGGCTCGCCTACCAGGGCGCCGACGCGCTCGCCCGGCCCGATCTGCTCCGCCGTGAGCTCGGCTTCCTCCCGCAGGACTTCGGCGTTCACCCGAACCTCACCGCACGCGAGTTCCTCGCCTACCTGGCCGCCGCCAAGGGTCTGTCCGCCCGCTCCGCCCGGGCCCGGATCGACGAACTGCTTGCCCTGGTCAACCTCACCGAGGCCCTGCGGCGGCCGCTCGGCGCGTACTCCGGTGGCATGCTGCGCCGGGTCGGCATCGCCCAGGCCCTGCTCGACGACCCGCGCGTCATCGTCGTCGACGAGCCCACCGCCGGGCTCGATCCGGAGGAGCGGGTGCGCTTCCGCAACCTGCTGAGCGCGCTCGCCGCCGACCGTGTGGTGCTGCTCTCCACCCACATCGTCTCGGACGTCGAGTCGGTGGCGGGGGACATCGCGGTCGTCGCGGGCGGGCGGCTGCTGCGCCGGGGCAGCCCCGAGGAGTTGCGACACGGCCAGCACGGCCGGGTGTGGGAGGTGCCGGTCGACCAGGCCGCGGTGGCCGCGATGCAGGAGCGGTATGTCGTGAGCCGGATGGTGCGCACCGGCGACGGCCGGGTCCGGCTGCGGCTGCTCGCGGACACCGCGCCGTCCGCCGAGGCCACTGCGGTCCCGCCGGACCTGGAGGACGCCTACCTCGGGCTGGTCCGACCGGCATTCGCCGGGTCGGCCGCCGCCCCGGCCCGGGCGGAGGTGCGGCGATGACCGGACGCCTCGCCACCGGGGCGGGCACCCTCCCCCGCCCTCCCCATGCCGCCCTCCCCAACCACCTCGCGCGTCTCGGCCGGCTGGCGGTCGGCGACTTCCGGGACCGGGTCCGCCGGCCCGCGTACGCGGTGACGCTGCTGGCCGCCGTCGGCCTCGGCCTGCTGGCCGTCCCGCCCGCCGACGGGCACTGGGCGATCCTCGCGCTCGGCCCGTACCGGGGCACCTACAACAGCGCGTACGTCGGCACCGCGACCGCCCTGGCCGGCGCGCTCTGGCTCACCCTCGGCGGGTTCTACGTGGTCCGCAAGGGCCTCGGCCGCGACGAGGAGACCAGGGTCGGCCAGATCCTGGCCGCCTCCCCGCTGCGGACGGCCGACCTGCTGCTGGCCAAGTTCCTCGGGAACCTCTTGGTGCTCGGATCGATGCTCGGCGTGCTGGCGCTCACCGCGCCCGCCCTGCAACTGGTCCGCGGCGAGGACCGCGCGCTCGACCCGGTCGCGCTCTTGACGCCGTTCCTGGTGCTGACGCTGCCGCTGCTCGCGGTGACGGCGGCGGTGGCGGTCCTGTTCGAGACGGTGCCGCTGCTGCGCGGCGGGCTGGGCAACGTGGCCTGGTTCGCCTTCGCTCCCACCCTGATGATCGCCGGGGAGGCGCCCGGCGCGCCGTTCGGCGGGCTGGGCCTCGGCCCGGCCGCCGCCTCGCTGCGCGAGGGGCTGGCCGCGCGCGGGGTCGACCTCGGCGGCGACGACTTCAGCCTGGGCCTGACCAGGGTGGACGCTCCGCTGGAGCCGTTCCCCTGGGACGGCGCGGGGTTCGACGGCGGGTTCCTGGCCCAGCGGCTGCTGCTGGTCCTGTTCGCGGTGGCGCTCGCCGCGCTGCCGGCCCTCTGGTTCGGCCGCTTCGACCCGGCTCGCGGCAGGGGCGGGCGACCGGGCCCGCGCCTCGCCCCGGAAACCCCCGTCGTCGTCCCCGTCTCCGCCCCGCTCGCCCTCCCCCACACCCCGCCCGCCCGGGCCTCGGCCGTTCGCGGCTTCGGCCGGCTGCTCGCCGGGGAGGTGCGGATCCTGTGCGGCGACGCCTCGCGCTGGTGGTGGTCGGCCGCCGCCGGGCTGGTCGTCGCCGGGCTCGCCGTCCCGTCGGACACCGGCGTCGGCGCGGTCCTGCCGGCCGCCTGGGTCTGGCCGGTGCTCCTCTGGTCCCGTCTCGGCAGCCGCTCGGCCGAGTACGGTCTGGAGTCCCTGCTCGGCGCCTACCCGGCCGCCCGAGCGCGACTCCTCGCCGAGTGGACGGCCGGCGTCGTCCTGACCGCCCTGCTCGGCTCCGGGGTCCTGGTCCGCCTGGTGACGGCCGGCGACACCGCCGGGGTGGCCGCCTGGTCGGCGGGCGCCCTCTTCATCCCCTCGCTCGCCCTCGCCCTCGGCACCCTCTCCCGCACCCACCGTCTCTTCCAGGCCCTCTACCTCCCCCTCTGGTACCTGGCGGTGAACCAGGTCGCCACCCTCGACTTCATGGGCACCGTCCGCCGAGCCGGCCACCCTGCCGGCCCCTCCCCCGTCCTGGTCACCGCCGTCACCCTCGCTCTGCTGACCCTCACCCTCCTCACCACCAGCACCCGCCGCACCTTCCGGGACCGGCCGTGACGGACCTGCCTCCGGCCGTCCCGTCGGCCCACACCCCGTCACCACGGCCACCACCCACCACCATCTGATGATCCTCATATGGTGCTACTGTCACTAGCACCATGTTGCTGAAGCTGGACGCTGCGGACCCCCGCCCGCTGCATGAGCAGGTCGCGGGGGCGATCCGCCGGGCCGTCGCCGAGGGCGAGTGCGCACCCGGCGAACGGCTGCCGCCCGCCCGGGAGTTGGCGCGGGCGCTCGGGGTCAACTCCAACACCGTGCTGCGCGCCCTGCGGGTGCTGCGCGACGAGGGGGTGCTGGAGTTCCGCCGGGGTCGCGGCATCACCGTCGCGCGGGGCGCCGACCGGCGCGCCGAGCTGCTGGACGCGGCGCGCCGCCTGGTCGCGGACGCGGCCCACGCGGGCTTCAACAGGGAGGAACTCATCGAGATGATCAGGGGGCTGGAATGAGCGACGCTTCGCGGAAGGACGGACACACGGAAACCGGACCGACCGAGAACGCCCAAGTCGACCAGGCAGCCGATCGGGCAGTCGGCTGGGGCGCCCCGGTGTGGGCCGTCGGAGTGCTGGCGCTGCTGCTCGCACTGCCGCTGGCGGCGCACGGGCGGCTGCCGGAGCCGATGGCCACGCACTGGGACGGGGAGCGGCCGGACGACTCGATGTCGCTGACCGGCGCGATCGCCTTCCCCGCCGCGTTCTGGCTGGTCGCGGTCGCCGCCGCGGCCGTCGCCCGCCGACGGGGTGGGACTCAGGCCCGGCAGTTGGCCGGGGCCGGGCTGGGCTTCGGCGGCGTGCTGCTGGTCGGCGCGCAGGCCTCGATCGTCGCCGCGAACCTGGACCGTCCGTCCTGGCAGGAGGCCCGTCCGATCGGCTTCGAGGTGCTGGCGGCCGTGGTGGCGGCGCTCGCGGCGGGCGGTCTCGGCTGGTGGCTGGTGGCCCGCGACGCCCCGGGTCCGCGGCCGGTGACAGCCGCCGACGGCCCCCGGCTCGACCTGCCGGACGGGCAGCGCGCCGTCTGGCTGTCCCGGACGGTGAACCCGTGGCTCGGCGTGCTCGCCGCCGTGACCGGGCTCGGCGCGGCGGGGTCCGCGCTGATCGCGGTCACCGGACTCGGCGGCCCGGGGTGGGCGCTGGCCGTGCCGCTCACGGTGGTCGCGGTGACGGGCGCCGGCTGCTCCTCCGTCCAGGCGCGGGTGACCGAGCGCGGTCTCGACGTGGCGTTCGGCCCGCTCGGCTGGCCGTCCCGGCACTGGTCACCGGCGGACGTCGCCTCGGCCCGGGCCGAGCAGCGCACCCCCGCCCAGGTGGGCGGCTGGGGCTACCGACTGAGCGGACTGGGCACGACGGTCATGCTGCGGCGCGGCGAGTGCCTGGTGGTCGAGCCGCGCGAGGGCGTGGACTTCGCGGTGAGCGTGGACGACGCCGAGCGGGGCGCCGCCCTGCTGAACACCGTGGCCGCCCGCCGGGCCGGCTGACCGGCGCACCCGCCGGAGAGCCCGTCGCCCGGCGGCCCAACCGGCAACCGGGTGCAGCAGGTTGACGCCCCACCGGCGTCCCGGAGGAGCCCCTCCGCGAACGTGACACTACCGGAGCGCGACTCGCGGGTGAAGGCCTAGATGAAAGTGATTATCAACGCTACTCTGCCTCCGAGCTCACCATCTGACGGTGAGCAGACAGGACTTGCCGCCCCCCGCCCGCGACCCGTGGTGGGCGGGCGGCGGGCGAGCTGAGGAGCGGTCACCGTGGTGGAGACGAGTCTCGGCAGCGTCCCGCGGATCCAGGCGTCACCGGCGGCCACCCCGCCGCAGCGGCGCCGGGGCACGGGCCGTCTGCTGACCGGGGCGCTGGTGGTCGCGGCCATCGCCGCGCCGGTACTGGCCTGGGCCTGGGACACCGGCGGCGTCCGCGCCTGGCGGACCCTGCTGGTAGCCATCGTGGTGCAGGGCCTGCCGTTCCTGGTACTCGGCACGATCGTCTCGGCCGCCATCGGGGCGTTCGTCCCGGCACGGGTCTTCGCCCGGCTGCTGCCCCGCAACCCCGCCCTTGCCGTCCCGGTGGCCGGGGTCGCGGGCGCCGTCCTGCCGGGCTGCGAGTGCGCGTCCGTCCCGGTCGCCGGGAGCCTGATGCGGCGCGGGGTCGCCCCGGCCGCCGCGCTCGCGTTCCTGCTCGCCGCGCCCGCCGTCAACCCGGTCGTCCTGGTCTCCACCGCGATCGCCTTCCCGGACGCACCCGAGATGGTCTTCGCCCGGCTGGGCGCCTCGCTCGCCACGGCACTCGTCATGGGCTGGCTCTGGGTCGCCTTCGGCCGCCCGGAGTGGCTGCGCCTGCCCAAGGGCCCGGCCGAGCACGGCGCCGGACGCAACCCGCTGGACGAGTTCCGGCGCGGCCTCCAGCACGACTTCCTGCACGCCGGCGGCTTCCTGGTGGTCGGCGCGGCGGCCGCCGCGACGTTCAACGTGCTGGTCCCGCCGTCCGTGCTGCGCACCTTCTCCGACTCACCCTGGCTGGGCGTCCTCGCCCTCGCGGTGCTCGCCGTCGTCCTGGCCGTCTGCTCGGAGGCGGACGCCTTCGTCGCCGCCTCCCTCACCGGCTTCTCCCCCACCGCCCGGCTGGCGTTCCTGGTGGTCGGCCCGATGGTCGACCTCAAACTGATCGCCCTCCAGTCCGGCTCCTTCGGCCGGGCCTTCGCCGCCCGCTTCTCCAGCGCCACCTTCGTCGTCGCCGTCCTCGCCAGCATCCTGACCGGAGGGATCCTGCTTTGACTTCCTCCCCGTCCTGACGACCGGGGATCCCCACCAGCCCTAGGACCGGTTGCCGCTTGTGCGGCGCGCCTCGCGGCGCGGGTGTTCCTGCTTCGTCGCCGACCGCACCCGAGAGGACTCGGAATGGCTGACATCAGCTCCACAGGCATCGCCCGGACGTTCCCGGGCTACGGCTCGACCAGCCGCAAGGATGTTCTTCGCCGCGTTGAGGTCCCGGTCGTGCCGGGTGCGGCAGGTCGGGCACGTCCAGCGCCGGGTACTCAGGGCGAGCTCGGCGAGGAGGTGTCCGCAGTGGGAGCAGGTCTTCGAGGACGGGTACCAGCGGTCGATCACGACGAGCCAGCGCCCGTGGCGTTCGGCCTTGTACTCCAGCTGCCGCCGGAACTCGCCCCACCCGGCGTCGCCGATCGACCGCGACAGCCTGCGGTTCCTGACCATGCTTGCGACTGCGAGGTCCTCGATGGCGATCAGGTCGGCGTTGCGGACGATGTTCGTGCTGGTGCGGTGGAGGAAGTCGGCGCGGGCGTTGCGGACCTTGCGGTGGGCTCGGGCGACCTTCGCCTTGGCCTTGCGCCGGTTCATCGAGCCGCGTTCGCACCGTGCCATGCGCCGCTGGTAGCGGGCGAGGTTGGCGGCCTTGCGTTCCAGGTGGCGGGGGTTGGCGATCCGGTCCCCGTCACTGGTGACCGCGAAGTCCCGGAGCCCGAGGTCGATGCCGATCCCGTGCCCGACGGGTTCCGCCGCGGCCGGGGCTTCGGTGTCCACGGCGAACGTCACGTACCAGCGGCCGTCCGGGTCACGCGAGATCACGACCATCGTCGGGTCCAGCGAGGCGAGTTCCACACCGTCGAAGGACCACACGAAGGACAAGGGCGCGGTGGTCTTCGCCAACCGCAGCTCGCCGTTGTTCATGCGGAACGCCGAGCGGGTGTAGTGCGCCGACTGCCGCGAGCCGCGGTTCTTGAACCGGGGGTACTTCGCCCGTCCGGCGAAGAAGTGGGCGAACGCGGTGTGCTGGTGGCGGAGCGTCTGCTGCAACGGGACCGACGACACCTCGGACAGGAACGCCAGCTCCTCGGTGCGCTTCCAGGCGGTCAGCGCCGCGTCGGTCTCCTTGTACGAGGTCCGGGTCCCGTCCTCGTGGTAGGCGCGGTGCCGTTCGGCGAGCGTCTTGTTCCACACCAGGCGTACACAGCCGAACGTGCGACCGAAGACGGCCGCCTGCTCGGAGTCCGGGTAGGCCCGGCACTTGTACGCCGTCCTCACGGGCTCACCTTAACTACTTGTCCACGACGCGAGTATTCGCGGTACCGCCGGCCCTACGCCGGTGACCTTCGTTCCTGGTCGGTCTCGATCGCGACGGATCGCTCCCGACGGGGTCCACATTCCTCCCGGCCCGGAGGCCGGGACTCTCTCTGGAGGATCAGGTGACCGCCACCGTCCGTACCCTGCGCGCCCGGTTCCGGGGGCTCGCGCCGTCGTTGTTGCTGGTCCTGGTGGGGGCCGCGTTGCTGCGGATCACCGTGGGCAGTGATGTGTTCCTGCAGTACGTCAAGGAGGGGCTGCGGCTGCCACTGATCGCCTCGGGGGTGATCCTGGCCGGGCTCGGCGTCGCCGGGACGGTGGTCCGGCTCACCGAGCGGCGGCGTGAGCCCGTCCTGGAGTTCCGCCGGGACGCGGAGGGGAACGCGGTGTGGCACGTACCACACGGCGGCGCCGGTCACGCGCACGACGAGCACGGGCATGAGGCCCACGACGAGCACGGGCACGACGGCCACGGGCACGGGCACGGTCCCCGGGTGGCGTGGCTGCTCGCCGTGCCGGCCGTGCTGCTGCTCTGCTTCGCCCCGCCCGCGCTCGGTTCGTTCACCGCCTCGCGCGACGGTGCCGACGCCACCGTCGACACCGCCGCCTACACCGCGGCGCTCGCCGCGCCCCCGCCCGCCCCGGCG
>NZ_JBFBDO010000035.1:0-70096 GCF_040683335.1 Kitasatospora sp. NPDC093806 | reverse complement strand
GGGCGGCGACCGGGCGGTCGCCGCCCCGGCCGCCCGGGCCGAGGCCGCCGCCGCCTGGGGCGTCGGCGAACTCCCCGCCCGGCTGGGCCGGGACACCGAGCAGATGCTGGCCGCGGCCGCCCACGGCGACCTGGACGCGCTGCTGGTCGGCGGCGTCGACCCGGACGACCTGCCGGACCCGGCGCTCGCCGAGGAGGCGCTGGCCGCCGTCCCGTTCGTGGTCTCGCTGGAGCTGCGCCCGTCCGCCGTCACCGCGCACGCCGACGTGGTGCTGCCGGTCGCCGCGGTCGCCGAGAAGGCCGGCACCTTCCTGGACTGGGAGGGCCGGGTGCGGATGTTCGAGGCCGCGCTCAAGCCCGACCAGCAGATGGGCCGGCACCTGTACCCGGACCTGCGGGTGCTGAACATGCTCGCCGACGCGCTGGGCCACCGGCTCGGCCTGCCCGACGTCCGCGCCGCCCGGCTGGAGCTGGACCGGTTCACCCCCTGGACCGGCGACCGGCCGGCCGCCCCGGCCGCCCACCCGGGCCTGCTGCCCCGGCCGGCCACCGGCCAGGCGGTGCTGGCCGGCTGGCGGCTGCTGCTCGACCGGGGCTCGCTCCAGCAGGGCGATCCGCACCTGGCGGGCACCCGGCACCCGGCGGTCGCCCGGATCTCGCCGACCACCGCCGAGGAGATCGGCGCCGCCGGGGCGGCCGCGCTGCGGCTGACCGGCCCGGCCGGCTCGCTCACCCTGCCGCTGGAGCTCACCAAGGAGATGCCGGACCGCACGGTCTGGATCCCGCTCAACTCCACCCCGGGCGGCGCCCACCGCGCGCTCGGCACCACCACCGGCCACCTGGTCACCATCGCCGCCGCGGACGCCACCGCGCTCGCGGAGGCCGGCGGGCCCGAGGAGGAGGAGAAGTGACCCCGACCTCGCACCCGCTCGCCGGGTACGACCTCGCCGCGTACGAGACGCTCGGCTTCTTCGGCCGCGACCCCTGGTGGCTGGTGCTGCTCAAGGCGGTCTTCTGCTTCGCGTTCCTGGTCGGCACGGTGCTCGTGGCGATCATCTTCGAGCGCAAGGTGGTGGCCTGGATGCAACTGCGCATCGGGCCCAACCGGAACGGCCCGTGGGGCCTGCTGCAGTCGCTCGCGGACGGCGTGAAGCTGGCGCTCAAGGAAGACCTGGTGGTCAAGGGCGCCGACAAGGCGGTCTACGTGCTGGCGCCGATCGTCTGCGCGATCCCGGCCTTCATGGCCTTCGCGGTGATCCCGTTCGGTCCGGCCGGCGACGAGGTGTCGGTGTTCGGCACCCGGACGCCGCTGCAGCTGACCGACTTCCCGGTGGCGCTGCTGTACATCCTGGCCACCGCCTCGGTCGGGATCTACGGCATCGTGCTGGCCGGCTGGTCGTCCGGCTCGACCTACCCGCTGCTCGGCGGGCTGCGCTCCTCGGCCCAGATGATCAGCTACGAGATCGCGATGGGCCTGTCCTTCGCGGCGGTGTTCATCTACTCCGGCTCGATGTCCACCTCGGAGATCGTCGCCTCGCAGCAGCCGACCTGGTTCGCGGTGCTGCTGCCGGTGTCGTTCATCGTCTACGTGGTGGCGATGATCGGTGAGACCAACCGGGCGCCGTTCGACCTCCCGGAGGCCGAGGGCGAGCTGGTCGGCGGCTTCAACACCGAGTACTCCTCGCTGAAGTTCGCGATGTTCATGCTGGCCGAGTACGTCAACATGGTCACCGTCTCGGCGGTCGCCTCCACCCTGTTCCTGGGCGGCTGGCGGGCCCCCTGGCCGGTGTCGGCCTTCTGGGAGGGCGCCAACCACGGCTGGTGGCCGATGCTCTGGCTCACCGCCAAGATCTGGCTGCTGCTGTTCGGCTTCGTCTGGCTGCGCGCCACCCTGCCCCGGTTCCGCTACGACCAGTTCATGAAGATCGGCTGGAAGGTGCTGATCCCGGTCTCGCTGGTCTGGCTGGTGATGGTGGCCAGCGTCCGGGCGCTGCGCAACGAGGGCTACGGCTTCGGCGAGGTGGTGCTGTACGTGGGCGCCCCGGTCGGCGCGCTGCTGCTGATCGGCCTGCTGCGGGACGCGCTGAAGCACCGGAAGGAACCCGAGGCCGAGGCGCCGAGCGCGGAGTTCGACCCGATGGCGGGCGGGTACCCGGTGCCGCCGCTGCCCGGTCAGCAGCTCCCGCCGGTCCCGCGCCGGCCCAGCCGCGCCCCGAAGCAACTCCAGGACGCCCTCAACGGGGCCGACCATTCCGAAGGGAGCTGAACCGAGATGTCGTCCGAACAGAACGACCGGCCCGAACGGGCCGAGAAGCCGTCCATCCTCGGACCGGCCGCCGGCTTCGGCGTGACCTTCAAGGCCATGTTCAAGAAGCGGCTCACCGAGCAGTACCCGGAGCAGAAGAAGCCCACCGCCCCGCGCTTCCACGGCCGCCACCAGCTGAACCGGCACCCGGACGGCCTGGAGAAGTGCGTCGGCTGCGAGCTGTGCGCCTGGGCCTGCCCGGCCGACGCGATCTACGTCGAGGGCGCGGACAACCGGGAGGAGGAGCGCTACTCGCCCGGTGAGCGGTACGGCGCGGTGTACCAGATCAACTACGCCCGCTGCATCCTGTGCGGCCTGTGCATCGAGGCCTGCCCGACCCGGGCGCTCACCATGACCAACGAGTACGAGCTCGCCGACTCCTCCCGCCAGGACCTCATCTTCACCAAGGAGCAGCTGCTGGTCGGGCTCTCCGAGGGGATGGTCGACAGCCCGCACTCGATCTTCCCGGGCGCCGACGAGGGCGCGTACTACCGGGGCGAGATCACCGCGGCGGCGCCCGGGACGGTCCGGCAGGAGCCCACCGACCGGGAGAAGGAGGCGCAGTCGTGACGGCCGCCCCCGCCGCCCTCGCCGCCGGCGTCACCGGTGCCGCCTCCACCGGGGAGGCCGTCCAGTTCTGGGTGCTCGCGGTGGTCGCCGTCGGCGGCGCGCTCGGCATGCTGCTGATGAAGAAGGCGGTGCACAGCGCGCTCTGCCTGGCCGCCACCATGCTCGCCCTGGCGGTCTGTTACATGGCCCAGGGCGCGGTCTTCCTGGGCGTGGTGCAGATCGTCGTCTACACCGGCGCGATCATGATGCTGTTCCTGTTCGTGGTGATGCTGGTCGGCGTGACCAGCGCGGACTCGCTGAAGGAGCAGCTGAAGGGCCAGCGGTTCGCCGCTGTGCTCTGCGGCCTCGGCTTCGGCGTGCTGCTGGTCGCCGGGATCGCCAACGCCCGGCTGGACACCTTCGCGGGCCTCGGCGAGGCCAACGCCGAGGGCAATGTGCAGGGCCTGGCCCGGCTGATCTTCACCAAGTACGTCTGGGCCTTCGAGGTCACCGGCGCGCTGCTGATCACCGCCGCGATCGGCGCCATGGTGCTGACCCACCGCGAGCACGTGACGGCCCCGAAGACCCAGCGCGAGCTGGCCGCCCAGCGGGTCCGGGACAACCTGCAGCTGCCGCCGCTGCCCGCGCCCGGCGTCTACGCCCGGCACAACGGGGTGAACATCGCGGCCCTGCTGCCGGACGGCACGATCGCCGAGGACTCGGTCATGGAGACGCTGCGCGAGCGCGGCCAGCTCCGCGACGTCAGCCACGAGATGCTGGCCCGGATGGCCGAGCTGGAGTCCACCACCGCCGACTGGCTCGGCCGCCCGCCGTCCGCGCGTCCGCCGGTGACCGGCCCGCGCAAGCCGCTGGAGCCGGTCCCCGCCAACCACCACGACGAGGAGGGGGCGGAGTGAATCCGGTCAACTACCTCTATCTCTCCGCCCTGTTGTTCACCATCGGCGCCTCCGGCGTGCTGATCCGGCGGAACGCGATCGTCCTGTTCATGTGCGTGGAGCTGATGCTGAACGCCTCGAACCTGGCGCTGGTCACCTTCTCCCGGCTGCACGGCAACCTGGACGGCCAGATCATGGCGTTCTTCACGATGGTGGTGGCGGCGGCCGAGGTCGTGGTCGGCCTCGCCATCATCGTCTCGATCTTCCGGACCAGGCACTCCGCTTCGGTCGACGACAGCAACCTGATGAAGCTGTAGGCGGAGGACCTCGGTGAACTCTCTCATTCCGCTGCTGGTCGCCGCCCCGCTGGCCGGCGCCGCCCTGCTGCTGCTCGGCGGCCGGGCGTTCGACCGGTTCGGCCACTGGCTGGCGACCGCGCTCGCCGCGCTCTCCTTCGGCTTCGGCCTCGCGCTGTTCTCGTCCATGCTGGGCCGGGACCCCGAGGAACGCGCCATCGGCGAGCACCTGTTCAGCTGGATCCCGGTGAACGGCTTCCAGGCCGACATCTCGTTCCGGCTCGACCAGCTCTCGATGACCTTCGTCCTGCTGATCACCGGCGTCGGCACCCTCATCCACCTCTACTCGGTCGGCTACATGGCGCACGACGAGCGCCGGCGCCGCTTCTTCGCCTATCTGAACCTCTTCCTGGCGGCGATGCTGCTGCTGGTGGTCGCCGACAACTACCTGCTGCTGTACTTCGGCTGGGAGGGCGTCGGCCTCGCCTCGTACCTGCTGATCGGCTTCTGGCAGCACAAGCCGAGCGCCGCCACCGCCGCGAAGAAGGCGTTCATCGTCAACCGCGTCGGCGACATGGGCCTGTCCATCGCGATCATGCTGATGTTCGTCGAGTTCGGCTCCTTCGCCTTCGAGCCGGTCCTCGGCGGCGCCGGTCAGGCGAGCGAGGGCAAGCTGACCGCGATCGGCCTGATGCTGCTGCTCGCCGCCTGCGGCAAGTCCGCCCAGGTGCCGCTGCAGTCCTGGCTCGGGGACGCGATGGAGGGCCCGACCCCGGTCTCCGCGCTGATCCACGCGGCCACCATGGTGACCGCCGGCGTCTACCTGATCACCCGCTCCGGGGCGATCTTCAACCTGGCGCCGGACGCGCAGACCGCCGTCGTGGTGGTCGGCGCGGTCACCCTGCTCTTCGGTGCGATCGTCGGGTGCGCCAAGGACGACATCAAGAAGGCGCTGGCCGGCTCGACCATGTCGCAGATCGGCTACATGATCCTCGCGGCCGGCCTCGGCCCGATCGGCTACGCCTTCGCGATCATGCACCTGGTGACCCACGGCTTCTTCAAGGCCGGGCTGTTCCTCGGCGCCGGGTCGGTCATGCACGGCATGAACGACGAGGTGAACATGCGCCACTACGGCGGCCTGCGGAAGTACATGCCGGTCACCTTCGTCACCTTCGGCCTCGGCTACCTGGCCATCATCGGCTTCCCGGGCCTGTCCGGCTTCTTCTCCAAGGACAAGATCATCGAGGCGGCGTTCGCCAAGGGCGGCACCGAGGGCTGGATCCTCGGCCTCTGCGCGCTCACCGGCGCGGCCGTCACCGCGTTCTACATGACCCGGGTGATGATCCTGACCTTCTTCGGCGAGAAGCGCTGGCAGCCGGACGCCCAGGGCAACGACCCGCACCCGCACGAGTCGCCGAGCACCATGACGGTGCCGATGGTGCTGCTGGCGGTCGGCTCGGTCTTCGCCGGCGGGATCTTCGCCTTCAACGACTCCTTCCTCACCTGGCTGGAGCCGGTCACCGGCCACGACGAGGGGAACTCCCCGCTCGCCCCGCTGGTGGTCACCCTGCTCACCAGTGCCTGCATGCTGGCCGGCGTCGCGCTCTCGTACCTGGTGTACGGCCGCTCCGCCGTCCCGGTCGTGCCGCCGTACGGCTCCCCGCTCACCCGGGCCGCCCGCCGGGACCTCCTCCAGGACGACTTCAACCACGCCGTCCTGGTCCGCCCCGGCTCGGCGCTCACCGCCGCGCTGGTCTACTTCGACAGCCGCGGCCTGGACGGCCTGGTCAACGGCCTGGCCGCGACCATCGGCGGCCTCTCCGGCCGGCTGCGGCGGATCCAGAACGGCTACGTCCGGTCGTACGCGCTCTCCATGTTCGGCGGCACGCTGGTGCTGGTCGCCACGACTCTCCTGATGAGGTCCGTCTGATGAATCCCCATCACACCCGCGGTCGGGAGGTCGAGGCATGAGTGCCCTGCTCACCGCCACCTGTGCCGTCCCGGCGGCCGGCGCGGTGCTCACCGCCGCGCTGCCCGCCGGGTCCACCGAGAGCCGGCGGCGGACCACCAAGATCGTCGCACTGGCCGTCTCCGCGGTCACCCTGGCGCTGGCCGGCGCGGTGACCTCGAAGGTCGACCCGGACGGCGCGCGCTACCAGCTGACCGAGTCGTACAGCTGGATCCGCTCCTTCGGCATCACCTTCTCGCTCGGCGTGGACGGCATCGGCGCGGTGCTCGCGCTGCTCACCGCCGTCCTGGTGCCGATCGTGCTGCTCGCCTCCTGGCACGACGCCGACCCGGCCGCCGTCACCCCGGAGGGGACCTTCGACGGTGACACTCTTGAGGGGCGCCGCCGCACCCAGGGCTTCTTCGCCCTGATCCTGGCGGTGGAGGCGATGGTGATCGTCTCCTTCTACGCCACCGACGTCTTCCTCTTCTACGTCTTCTTCGAAGCCATGCTGATCCCGATGTACTTCCTCATCGGCGGCTTCGGAGACCGGGCGGGCGGCCCCGAGTCGGCCCGCCAGCGCTCCTACGCGGCGGTCAAGTTCCTGCTCTACAACCTGCTCGGCGGCCTGGTCATGCTGGCCGCCGTGATCGGCCTGTACGTGATCGCGCAGGACCAGGGCGTCGGCACCTTCGACCTCCAGACGCTGACCTCGGCGGTCGCCGAGGGCCGGCTCCAGCTCAGCGGCACCGCCGAGAAGGCGCTGTTCCTCGGCTTCTTCTTCGCCTTCGCCGTCAAGGCCCCGCTCTGGCCGCTGCACACCTGGCTGCCGAACGCGATGGGCGAGGCCACCGCCGGCACCGCCGTCCTGATCACCGCCGTGGTCGACAAGGTCGGCACCTTCGCGATGCTCCGGTTCTGCCTCGGGCTCTTCCCGGACGCCTCGAAGACCTTCGCCCCGGCGATCATGGTCCTCTCGGTGATCGGGATCATCTACGGCGCGCTGCTGGCGATCGGCCAGAAGGACATCAAGCGGCTGGTCGCCTACGCCTCGATCTCGCACTTCGGCTTCATCATCATGGGCATCTTCGCGCTGACCAGCCAGGGCCAGAGCGGAGCCACCCTCTACATGGTCAACCACGGCATCTCCACCGCCGCGTGGATGCTGGTGGCCGGCTTCCTGATCTCCCGCCGCGGCTCCCGGCTGATCGCCGACTACGGCGGCGTGCAGAAGGTCGCCCCGGTGCTCGCCGGGACCTTCCTGATCGGCGGCCTGGCCACCCTCTCGCTGCCCGGACTGGCGCCGTTCGTCAGCGAGTTCCTCGTTCTGGTCGGCACCTTCAGCCGGTACCCGGCGGTCGGCATCGTCGCCACCTTCGGCATCGTGCTCGCCGCGCTGTACGCGCTGCTGCTGTACCAGCGCACCATGACCGGACCGGTCAAGGCCGAGGTGACCGGGATGCCCGACCTCAAGGCCCGCGAACTCGCCGTGGTCGCCCCGCTGGTGGCGCTGACCCTGCTGCTCGGCGTCTACCCCAAGCCGCTCACCGACATCGTCAACCCGGCGGTGGACGCGACCCTCTCGCAGGTCCACCAGACCGACCCGGCACCGGCCCACCCGGTCGCCGCCGTCCAGGACGGCTCCACCCGCTCAGGAGGTGAGCACGAGTGAGCACCACCGGAACTCTCGCCGCCGCCGGCGGCGGCACCCAGAGCATCCCCGCGCCGCACATCGAGTACGGCCAACTCTCGCCGATGCTGGTGGTGTTCGGCGCCGCCGTGGTCGGCATCCTGCTGGAGGCCTTCCTGCCCCGGCGGTACCGGCACCGGGCCCAGGTGGTGCTCGCCCTGACCGGCCTGGCCGGCGCGTTCACCGCCGTGGTGGTGCTCGCCGCGCAGGGCTACGGGACCACCAAGGCCGAGGTGACCGCGATGGGTTCGGTCGCCCTGGACGGCCCGACACTGTTCCTCCAGGGCGTGATCCTGCTGGTCTCGGTGGTCGCGGTGCTGACCTACGCCGAACGCCGGCTGGAGCCCAAGGCCGGCGGCGAACCGGCCGACGCGTTCGCCGCCCAGGCCGCCGCCACCCCCGGCGGCGAGCAGGAGCGCGGCGCGATCCGGGCCGGCCTCACCACCAGCGAGGTCTTCCCGCTCACCCTGTTCGCGGTCGGCGGGATGCTGCTGTTCCCCGCCGCCAACGACCTGCTGACCATGTTCGTCGCGCTGGAGGTTTTCTCCCTCCCGCTGTACCTGCTCTGCGCGCTGGCCCGGCGCCGCCGGCTGCTCTCCCAGGAGGCGGCGGTCAAGTACTTCCTGCTCGGCGCCTTCGCCTCGGCGTTCTTCCTGTTCGGCACCGCGCTGCTGTACGGCTTCGCGGGCACCGTGCGGCTCGGCGAGATCGCGGACGTCATCTCCGGCAACGTGCTGATGCCCCCGGCGCTGGCCTCGTCCACCCAGAACGACGCCCTGCTGCTGATCGGCCTGGCGATGCTGACGGTCGGCCTGCTCTTCAAGGTCGGCGCGGTGCCGTTCCACGCCTGGACCCCGGACGTCTACCAGGGCGCGCCGACCCCGGTCACCGGCTTCATGGCGGCGGCGACCAAGGTGGCCGCGTTCGGCGCCGTGCTCCGGCTGTTCTACGTCGCCTTCCCGGCGCTGCGGCTGGACTGGCGGCCGGTGCTGTGGGGTGTGGCGATCCTCACCATGGTGGTCGGCGCGGTGCTGGCCGTCACCCAGCAGGACGTGAAGCGGCTGCTCGCCTACTCCTCGATCGCGCACGCCGGGTTCATCCTCACCGGCGTGATCGCCAGCAACCGCCAGGGCGTCGGCTCGGTGCTGTTCTACCTGCTGGCGTACTCCTTCGTGACGCTCGGCGCCTTCGCCGTGGTCACCCTGGTGCGCGACTCCAAGGGCGAGGCCACCCACCTGTCCAGCTGGGCCGGTCTGGGCCGGCGCTCCCCGCTGGTCGCGGCGGTGTTCGCGCTCTTCCTGCTGGCCTTCGCGGGCATCCCGCTCACCTCCGGGTTCACCGGCAAGTTCGCGGTCTTCCAGGCCGCGGCGGCCGGCGGGGCCACCCCGCTGGTGATCGTCGGCGTGCTCAGCTCGGCCGTGGCGGCGTTCTTCTACATCCGGGTCATCGTGCTGATGTTCTTCTCCGACCCGCAGCCGGGCGGGCCGACCGTGGCCATCCCGAGCGCCTTCACGGCGACCGCGATCGGGATCGGGGTGCTGGTCACGATCGGACTCGGGCTGCTGCCGCAGTACTTCCTGGACCTGGCCTCCAAGGCCGTGTTCTTCGTCGGCTGACCGCCCGCCGGCCGCCCGCCGGAACCGCCCGCCGACCGTCCGGGCCGCGCCCCCGCGCGCGGCCCGGACGCGGCGTACCGGCATCCCCGCTGGCCAGCGCCGACGCCCCGGGCATGACAGACCCGCACGCCCGTGCAGTGATCCACTCGCGACCGGATACCCTGCCTGTATGGCCAGCGGCGGCACTCAGGGACCAGGCCGCTAGATCGACCAGGGACAGAGGAGTGGTCTTCGTGACCGTCGTGGGACCCTTTGGGCTCAGCGTGCAGGACCGCGATCTGACCCGCGACGTCCAGGCCGGGATGGACGCGGTGGAGAACGCGCTCGCCGAGGCCGTGAAGAGCGACGTCCCGTTCATCACCGTCACCGCCAGCCACTTGATGGCCGCGGGGGGCAAGCGCTTCCGCCCGCTGCTGGTGCTGCTCGCCGCCCGGTTCGGCGACTCCAACGCGCCCGGCGTGGTGCCGGCGGCGGTGGTCGTCGAGCTGACCCACCTCGCCACGCTGTACCACGACGACGTCATGGACGAGGCTCCGGTGCGCCGGGGCGCCCCCAGCGCCAACTCGCGCTGGGACAACTCGGTCGCCATCCTGACCGGCGACTTCCTCTTCTCCCGCGCCTCCCAGGTGCTCGCCGACCTCGGCCCGGAGGCCGTCCGGCTGCAGGCCGACGCGTTCGAGCGGCTGGTCACCGGCCAGATCCTGGAGACCGCCGGTCCGGGCCCGGACGACGACCCGCTCGACCACTACCTGAACGTGCTGGCCGGCAAGACCGGCTCGCTGATCGCCGTCTCCTGCCGGATAGGAGCACTGGCGGCCGGCGCCGAGCCGTGGGTGATCGACATCCTCAGCGCCTACGGCGAGCGGATCGGCATCGCCTTCCAGCTGGCCGACGACGTGCTCGACATCGCCAGCGACGGCGACGAGTCCGGCAAGACCCCCGGCACCGACCTGCGCGAGGGCGTCGAGACGCTGCCGACGCTGCTGCTGCGGCAGATGCCCGCCGACCCGTCCGACCCGGAGGACACCCGGCTGCGCGAGCTGCTCCGCCAGGACCTCGCCGACGACGCACTGCACGCCGAGGCGCTGCGCCTGCTGCGCCGCCACCCGGCGCTGGAGCACGCCCGCCGGGAGACCCTGCGGCACGCCGAGGAGGCCCGCGCGATGCTCGACCCGCTGCCGGACGGCGCGGCGAAGGAGGCGCTCCAGGCGCTCTGCGACTCGGTGGCCATCCGCACCATGTGAGGCCCGGACGGGCCCGGGCGGCGGTCGGCGCGAAGTGCCGCCCGGCCGCTCCGGGGCGCGCGGCATGGGGGAGACTGACAGCGTCAGCACCGTGTCCGCGCTCCGCCCATCCGGAAGGCCGCCATGCTTCGCGTCGTCATCGCCGAGGACTCCGTACTGCTGCGGGAGGGCCTGACCCGGCTGCTCACCGACCGGGGCCTGGAGGTCGTGGCCGGGGTGGGCGACGGCGAGGCGCTGATCAAGACCATCCACGACCTGGCCGCCGCCGGCGAGCTGCCGGACGTGGTGGTCTCCGATGTGCGGATGCCGCCCAGCCACACCGACGAGGGCCTGCGCGCCTGCGTGACGCTCCGCGGCCGCTACCCGGAGCTGGGCGTCCTGGTGCTGTCGCAGTTCGTCGAGGAGCGGTACGCCTCGGAACTGCTGGCCGGATCCACCCGGGGCGTCGGCTACCTGCTGAAGGACCGGGTCGCCGAGGTCCGCGAGTTCGTGGACGCGGTGGTCCGGGTCGCCGGGGGCGGCACCGCGCTGGACCCGGAGGTGGTCCAGCAGCTGCTCAGCCGCAGCCGCAAGGGCGACGTGCTGGCCGGGCTGACCCCGCGCGAGCGCGAGGTGCTGGGGCTGATGGCGGAGGGGCGGACCAACACCGCGGTGGCCAAGCAGCTGGTGGTCTCCGAGGGCGCGGTGGAGAAGCACGTGAGCAACATCTTCCTCAAGCTGGGGCTCTCGCCGAGCGCCGGGGACCACCGCCGGGTGCTCGCCGTGCTCACTTATCTGAATTCCTGAACGGCTCGCCGCCGGACCGCCTCCCGACGGGCGTTCGCACCCGAACCGGCCAGCCCCGAACGGGTATGGGTCCCGCCACCGCCGGTGTTGTACCGGAATGCGACGGTGATTTTCCGCCGCATCGGGTAGTTCCGTCCAAGGCAATCCTTACCCGCATAGGATGCGAGAGGTGCACCAGGCGGACGGGGCACACGGCTCACGCCCGCGGCTGGTGCCCCTGAGGAGGTCCGCGGCAGTGACCAGTCAGGTCGATCAGTCAGAAGCGGTGGACGGCTCGGACGGCGAGGGAGGCCGTTCCGAGTCCGGCGGGGGACGCTCCGGTCCTGCCGCGCCGGTCGGTCCACAGCCCACGCGAGCCAAGCCGATCCGCCGATTGGACCGGGTGATCATCAGATTCGCCGGCGACTCCGGTGACGGTATGCAGCTCACCGGTGACCGCTTCACCTCGGAGACGGCGTCCTTCGGCAACGACCTCTCCACCCTGCCCAACTTCCCGGCCGAGATCCGGGCCCCCGCCGGAACGCTGCCCGGTGTGTCGTCCTTCCAACTCCACTTCGCCGACCACGACATCCTGACCCCGGGGGACGCGCCCAACGTCCTGGTCGCGATGAACCCGGCCGCGCTGAAGGCCAACCTGCCCGACCTGCCGCGCGGTGCGGAGATCATCGTCAACACCGACGAGTTCACCAAGCGCGCGCTGGCCAAGGTCGGGTACGGCGCGGACCCGCTGGCGGACGGCTCGTTGGAGGCCTACCACCTGCACAAGGTGCCGCTCACCACGCTGACCCTGGAGGCGCTCAAGGAGAGCGGGCTGGCCCGCAAGGACGCCGAGCGGGCGAAGAACATGTTCGCGCTGGGCCTGCTCTCCTGGATGTACCACCGGCCGACCCGCGGCACCGAGACCTTCCTGCGCAGCAAGTTCGCCAAGAAGCCGCAGATCGCCGAGGCCAACATCAGCGCCTTCCGGGCCGGCTGGAACTTCGGCGAGACCACCGAGACCTTCGCGGTCTCCTACGAGGTGCAGCCGGCCAAGCTCCCGGCCGGCCGCTACCGCAACATCTCCGGCAACCTGGCCCTGTCCTACGGCCTGATCGCCGCCTCGCGGCGCTCCGGATTGCCGCTCTACCTGGGCTCGTACCCGATCACCCCGGCCTCGGACATCCTGCACGAGCTCAGCCGGCACAAGAACTTCGGCGTCCGCACCTTCCAGGCCGAGGACGAGATCGCCGGGATCGGCGCGGCGCTCGGCGCGGCCTTCGGCGGCGCGCTCGGCGTGACCACCACCTCCGGTCCGGGCGTGGCGCTGAAGAGCGAGACCATCGGCCTGGCCGTCTCGCTCGAACTCCCGCTGCTGGTGGTCGACATCCAGCGCGGCGGCCCGTCCACCGGGCTGCCGACCAAGACCGAGCAGGCCGACCTGCTGCAGGCGATGTTCGGCCGCAACGGCGAGGCCCCGGTGCCGATCGTGGCCCCGGCCACCCCGGCCGAGTGCTTCGACGCGGCGCTGGAGGCGGCCCGGATCGCGGTCACCTACCGCACCCCGGTGTTCCTGCTCTCGGACGGCTACCTGGCCAACGGCTCGGAGCCCTGGCGGATCCCGGAGGTCGACGAACTGCCGGAGATCGTGCCGGACTTCGCCACCGGGCCGAACCGCGAGGACGGCTCCTTCTGGCCCTACCTGCGCGACCCGCAGACGCTCGCCCGCCCGTGGGCGGTGCCCGGCACGCCCGGCCTGGAGCACCGGATCGGCGGCATCGAGAAGCAGGACGGCACCGGCAACATCTCCTACGACCCGGCCAACCACGACTTCATGGTCCGCACCCGGCAGGCCAAGGTGGACGGCATCGCGGTGCCCGAGGTCGAGGTCGACGATCCGTCCGGCGAGGCCAGGGTCCTGGTGCTGGGCTGGGGTTCGACCTACGGCCCGATCACCGCGGCGGTCCGCCGGGTCCGGGCGGACGGCGGCCGGATCGCCCAGGCGCACCTGCGCAACCTCAACCCCTTCCCGGCCAACCTGGGCACGGTGCTGCGGAGTTACGACAAGGTCATCGTCCCCGAGATGAACCTCGGCCAGCTGGCGCTGCTGCTGCGCGCCAAGTACCTGGTGGACGCCGAGTCCTACAACCAGGTGCGCGGACTGCCGTTCAAGGCGGCGCAGTTGGCGGACGTGCTGTGGGCGGCGATCGGCACCCTGGACGAGGAGGACAACCGATGAGCGAGCAGTTCCCCTCGTTGAAGCTGGTCCCGAAGACCGAGGAGCGGCAGAGCGCCAAGGACTTCAAGACCGACCAGGAGGTGCGCTGGTGCCCGGGCTGCGGTGACTACGCGATCCTGGCGGCGGTGCAGGCGTTCATGCCGGAGCTGGGGATCAGGCGGGAGAACACCGTCTTCGTCTCCGGGATCGGCTGTTCGTCCCGTTTCCCGTACTACATGAACACCTACGGCGTGCACTCGATCCACGGCCGCGCCCCGGCGATCGCCACCGGGCTGGCCTCCTCCCGGCAGGACCTCAGCGTCTGGGTGGTGACCGGCGACGGCGACGCGCTGTCGATCGGCGGCAACCATCTCATCCACGCGCTGCGCCGGAATGTGAATCTGAAGATCCTGCTGTTCAACAACCGCATCTACGGCCTGACCAAGGGTCAGTACTCGCCGACCAGTGAGCTCGGCAAGATCACCAAGTCCACCCCGATGGGCTCGCTGGACGCCCCGTTCAACCCGCTGTCGCTGGCGATCGGCGCGGAGGCGAGCTTCGTCGCCCGGACCATCGACTCCGACCGCCAGCACCTCCAGTCGGTGCTGCGGGCGGCGGCCGAGCACGAGGGCACGGCGCTGGTCGAGATCTACCAGAACTGCAACATCTTCAACGACGGCGCCTTCGAGGTGTTGAAGGAGCCCGGCACCCGGGACGAGGCGCTGATCCGGCTGGAGCACGGGCAGCCGATCCGCTTCGGGGCGGACGGCGGCCAGGGCGTCTTCCGGGGCGCCGACGGCGAGCTGTTCGTCGCCCCGGTGACGGCGGACAACGAGTCGGCGCTGCTGGTCCACGACGCCCACGCGGCCAGCCCGACCCCGGCGTTCGCGCTCTCCCGGATCGCCGACGCGGACACCCTGCACCACACCCCGATCGGTGTGCTGCGGAGCGTCCGGCGCCCGGTGTACGACGAGCTGATGGCCGACCAGCTGGCCACCGCCGCCGCCGACCGCGGTACCGGCGACCTGGCGAAGCTGCTGGCCGGCGGCGACACCTGGACGGTCGACTGAGACCGGCCCGCGACACCCGGCGGCGCCCCCCGGCCATCCCGGCCCGGGGGGCGCCGCGGTGTCCCGCCGCTACCGCTGCCCGGCCCACTCGACCAGCTGGAGCACCACCCCGTTCGGGTCGGTGACCTGGAAGAGCTTCTCGCCCCACGGCTCCTCGCGCAGCGGCATGGTGATCTCCACGCCCGCGCCCTTCAGCCGGGCCTCCTCGGCGGCCACGTCGGCGACCACGAAGGCCAGGATCAGGCCGGTGGCGACCCGGTCCCGGACGTCTTCCGGCAGGACCTCGATCCCGCGCTTGAGGAACACCACGTTCACCCCGGCGCTCTCGTGCCCGAGCGAGGCGAACCCGTCCGCCGTCATCTGCTCGGCGAACCCGAAGTGCTCCCGCAGGAACGACGCGGACGCCTCGACGTCCTCGACGGTGAGCGAAACGGCGGAGGAAGTGATCTGCATGGTTGCTGAGCCCTCTCGTCGGCGATTATCCCGTACGCAGTACACTATACGCAGTACGGAGTAATTGGAAACAGTGATCCCCGTCACAGTGCGTGGTCGTTCGCGCGAAAGCGCGGGCCCTAGTCCAGGCCGGGCAGCGGCTCCTGGTCGACCTCGTGGCGCGCGACGCGCTCGGCCGGGTCGCGGCACTCCGGGCCGAGGCGGAGGATCCGGGACTCCGGGTCGTGCAGCGGGCGGTGGCAGCGGCGGCAGGTGACCCGGGGGCGGATCAGCTCCGGGGTGGCGGTGCCGGGCAGCGGGTCGGGGTCGGCGGCGGTCATGCCCCCGACCGTACCGGCGGGGGCGGACGCGGGCGTGAAAGGATCGGCCCATGGCCAGTGACCGCAGCAGCGCAGGGGACCCGGCACGCACGCTCGCGCTGCTCTGGGGCATGTCGGCGGAGGAGAAGCCCGGGCGGCGCGGCCCCCGGCAGGCGAAGTCCCCGGCCGAGATCGCCGCCGCCGCGATCGCGATCGCGGACGCCGAGGGGGTGGACGCCGTCACCATGCGGCGGGTCGCCCAGGAGCTCGGGGTCTCGCCGATGGCGCTCTACACCTACGTGCCCGGCAAGGCCGAGCTGCTCGACCTGATGCTGGACACCGTCTACGCGGCCATGCCCCGCAGCGCCCCCGCCGACCGGGGCTGGCGGGCCCGGGCCGCCGCCGTCGCCGACGACAACCGCGCGCTGCACCGCGCCCACCCGTGGACGGTGGCGGTCGCCACCAGCCGCCCGCCGCTCGGCCCGGGCCTGATGGCCAAGTACGAGTACGAGCTGCGCGCCCTGGAGGGCACCGGGCTGCCGGACGTCGACCTGGACGCCGCCCTCACCCACCTGCTCGGCTTCGTGGAGACCTGCGCCCGGATGGCCGCCGACGAGCGCGCCGCGCGCCAGGACAGCGCGCTGACCGACGCCCAGTGGTGGAGCGCCAACGCCGAGCTGCTCGCCCGGGTCTTCGACGCCGAGCGGTACCCGGTGGCGGCCCGGGTCGGCGCCGCGGCCGGCGAGGCGCACGGCGGCGCGTACCACCCGGACCACGCGTACGCCTTCGGGCTGGCCCGGGTGCTGGACGGGCTGGCCGCGCTGATCGCCGAGCGCGGGCGCCTGGACGCCTAACGCCCGCGGGAGTCGTACTCCTCGCGCGCGTCGCGGACGGCGCACATCCGGGCCTCCACCCAGTGCGCGAGCGCCGAAACGTGCCCGGCCGCCTCCCGGCCGAGCGGGGTGAGGCTGTAGTCGACCCGGGGCGGGATCACCGGATGGGCCTCGCGGAGCACGAAGCCGTCCCGCTCCAGGGCCTGCAGGGTCTGCGCCAGCATCTTCTCGCTGACGCCCTGGACCCGGCGGCGCAGTTCGCTGAACCGGTAGCCGCGTTCGAGCAGGGCGACCAGTACCAGCACCCCCCAGCGGCTGGTGACGTGCTCCAGCACGCCCCGCGACGGACACATGCGGTCGTAGATGTCGGGCGCCCGGTCGAGCAGGGACGAACCCTCGGTCATTACCTCCATGTCAGTACCCTACTTTTAAGTGCGTACTTACGAAAGGTTAGTGCCTTCCCTAAGGTGAGTTCCGAAGTCGAAAGTTCAACGGACAACCATCTCCAGGGAGCATCACCATGTACGTCGTCACCGGAGCCACCGGACAGCTCGGCCGTCTCGTCGTCGAGGGGCTGCTGGCGGCCGTCCCGGCGAGCGAGATCACGGTGCTGGTCCGCTCCGCCGACAAGGCCGCGAGCTGGGCGGAGCGGGGCGTGCGCGTCCACGAGGCCGACTACAGCCGTCCCGAGACGCTCACCGGGGCCTTCGCGGCCGGCGACCGGGTGCTGCTCATCTCGGGGAACGAGTTCGGCAGCCGGGTGGCGCAGCACGGCGCGGTGATCGACGCGGCCAAGGCCGCCGGGGTCGCACTGCTGGCCTACACCAGCATCCTGGGCACGGCGACCTTCGGGCTGGGCGACGAGCACAAGGCCACCGAGGAGCTGCTGCGCGCCTCCGGGCTGCCGTTCGCCCTGCTGCGCAACGGCTGGTACACCGAGAACTACCTCGGTGACGTGGCCGGCACGGTGGAGCGCGGCGTCGTCCTCGGCAGCGCCCGGGACGGCCGGGTGGCCACCGCCCCGCGCCTCGACTACGCCGCCGCCGCGGTCGCCGTGCTGACCGGTGAGGGGCACGAGAACCGGGTGTACGAGCTGAGCGGCGACGTCGCGTGGGGCCTGGCCGAGCTGGCCGCCGAGCTGACGAAGGCCTCGGGCCGGCCGGTCGAGCACCGCGACGTGACCCCGGCCGAGCACCGCGAGGTGCTGATCGGCGCCGGTATGCCGGAGGGCTTCGCCGACGTGTTCGTCGACGTGGACGCCGGCATCGCGCGCGGCGAGCTGGCCGGCACCCCGGGCGACCTGGCCCGGCTGATCGGCCGCCCGACCGCCCCGCTGGCGGAGAGCGTGCGGGCCGCGCTCGGCGCCTGAGGGCCGCTCCGGCCCCCGGGCGCCGCCCGCGGGGCCCCGGTCATGGCTGTGTCATGACCAAAATACGGATACGGAGATGACAGCCGCCTCCGCGCCCGCTACCGTCGGCTCGACACACGCGCGCGGAGGGCAGGCGTTCCATGCCGGAGACAACCCAGCACGAGGCCGGACGAGGCCTCTGGTACGGAATGGCCGCGTACGGCATATGGGGGCTCTTCCCGCTGTTCTGGCCGCTGCTGGAGCCCGGGGCGGCCGACGACATCCTGGCCAACCGGATGGTCTGGTCGCTGGTCGCGGTGGCCCTGCTGCTGCTCGTCCAGCGGCACTGGTCCTGGATCCGGCCGCTGCTGCGCCAGCCCCGCCGGCTCGCCATGCTGGGCGGGGCCGCCGCCGTGATCTCGGTCAACTGGGGCGTCTACATCTGGGCCGTCAACGCCGGGCACGTGGTCGAGACCAGCCTCGGCTACTTCATCAACCCGCTGGTCACCATCGCCTTCGGCGTGCTGGTGCTCAAGGAGCGGTTGCGGACGACCCAGTGGGTGGCGGTCGGCATCGGCGCGCTCGCGGTGGCGGTGCTGACCGTCGGCTACGGCCGGCTGCCGTGGATCGCGCTGACCCTGGCGTTCTCCTTCGCCACCTACGGGCTGCTGAAGAAGAAGGTCGGCCTGAGCGGGCTGGAGAGCCTGGCCGCCGAGAGCGCCTTCATGTTCCCCTTCGCCCTCGGCTACCTGGTCTACCTGGAGCTGGCCGGCCGCGGCACCTTCGGGCACACGGTGCCCGGCGAGTACGGCTGGGGGCACTCCGGGCTGCTGCTGCTCAGCGGGGTGATCACCGCCGTCCCGCTGCTCTGCTTCGGCGCGGCCGCGGTCCGGGTGCCGCTGACCGTGCTCGGACTGCTCCAGTACCTGGCGCCGGTGTTCCAGTTCCTGATCGGGGTGGCGGTCTTCCACGAGTCGATGCCGCCCGCCCGCTGGGCCGGCTTCGCCCTGGTCTGGGCGGCCCTCGCCCTGCTCACCTGGGACGCGCTGCGGCGGGTCCGGGCCGACCGGGCCGACCGGGCGGCCGTCCGCGCCGGGACGGCCGCCGTGCCCGCCGCCGACCCGGTCGCCGACGCGGTGCCGGTCAGGCGGTGATGTCCCGCGCGGTGAACCGGGACCAGGCCGCCGAGCCGAACACCGCCACGTAGGCGGCCTGCAGCCCGAGGTTGCGCGCCACCCCGTCCCAGTCCATCGGCTCCCGCAGCAGGTCGCCGAAGCTGAGCCAGTGGTGGGTGAAGAGGTACGGCTGGATCGCGTGCAGCTGCGGGAAGCTGTCCAGGATCTGCACCGTGATCACCAGACCGACCGTCGCCGCCATCGCCGCGATGCCGCTGCCGGTGAGGGTCGAGACGAACAGCCCGATCGCCACCAGCCCGGACAGCGAGGCCGCCACCACCACGGCCACCAGCACCGCCCGCAGCAGCGCCGAGCCCAGGCCGATGGTCTCCCCGGAGATCAGCGTGACGTCGCCGAGCGGGAACAGCGCCGCCCCGGTGGCCACCGCCGCCAGCGCCACCGTCACCGTCGCGACCAGGCAGAACGCCAGCCCGGCGGTGAACTTGGCGGCCAGCAGCCTGGTCCGCCCGGCCGGCGCGACCAGCAGGTAGCGCAGCGTCCCGGTGGCGGCCTCGCCGGCCACCGAGTCCCCGGCGACCACCCCGACCGTCATCGGCAGGAACACCGGCAGCGCCACGGCGAGCGCGGTGAACACCAGGAACAGGCCGTTCTGGGTGACCTGCGCGATGAACGCCGGTCCCTCGCCGCCCTGCGACCCGTCCGTCTCGATCTTGACCACGGTGCCGATCAGCACCGGCAGCACGGCCAGGATCGCCAGCAGCACCACCGTCCGGGTCCGGCGGAAGGTCAGCAGCAGCTCGTTGCGGAACAGCGCCAGGAACCCGGCCGCCGTCTGCGGCCGCCGCCCGTGCGCCACCGGCCCGTGCACCACCGGCCCGTGCGCCGCCGGTTCGGCGACCGCCTCAGCCCGCGACATCGAAGCCCTCCCCGGTCAGCGCCACGAAGGCGTCCTCCAACGTGCCCCGCTCCAGCCCGAAGCCGTGCACCCGCACCTCGGCGGCGACCAGCGCCGCGCAGAGCCCGGGCAGCGCCTCCTCGGCGAGCGGCCCCAAGTCCCCGAGGTCGCCGTCCACCCGCTGCTCGCCGATCCGCAGATCGGTGACCTTGTGGGCGAGCAGCACCTCGCCGGCCCGGTGGGTGTCCGGGGTCCGGACCACCAGCCGGCCGCGGGCCCGGGCGGCCAGCTCGGCCACGGTGCCCTGGACCACCAGCCGGCCGCGCGACATCACCGCGGCGTGCGTGCAGACCTGCTCGATCTCGTCCAGCAGGTGCGAGGAGAGGAAGACCGTGGTGCCCTCGGCCGCGACCTCCCGGATCAGCGCCCGGATCTCCCGCATGCCCTGCGGGTCCAGGCCGTTGGTGGGCTCGTCCAGGACGAGCAGCTCGCGCGGCTGGAGCAGCGCCGAGGCCAGGCCGAGCCGCTGCTTCATGCCCAGCGAGTACGCCCGGGCCTTCTTGCCGGCCGCGGCGGTCAGCCCGACCCGGTCCAGCGCCTCGGCGACCCGGCGCCGCCGGGTGCGCGGGTCGGCGGTCGGGTCGGCCGCGTCGAACCGGGCCAGGTTGTCCCGGCCGGAGAGGAAGCCGTACAGCGCCGGCCCCTCGATCAGCGCACCGACCCGGGGCAGCACCGAGGCCACCGACTGCGGCATCGGCTCGCCGAGCACCGTCGCCACCCCGGCGCTGGGGGCGATCAGGCCCATCAGCATCCGGATGGTGGTGGTCTTGCCGGAGCCGTTCGGCCCCAGGAAGCCGAAGACCGAGCCCCGGGGGACGGTCAGGTCCAGCCCGTCCACGGCGAGCTGGCCGCCGCGGAACCGCTTGGTCAGGCCGCTGGTCCGGATCACGTCGTCGGACCGGGACGCGGGCGGAGGCGGGGGAGAAGCGGCACCGGGGGCCGGGCGCGCCACCGCGCCCGACCCCCCGGCCGGCTCCGTAACGTCCCCCGTCACGGAAGCCTGGGCCACTACTTCACCCCGGCCGCACTCTGCAGCACCGGCAGCGTCACCGCGCCCGCGAAGACCCGGCCGTCCTCGGTGACCAGCACGTTCAGCACCTTGGTGCTGATCAGCGAGCCGCCGGCGACCGGCTTGCCGAGCGCCTTGACCAGCGCCAGCGGGTTCTGCGCCCGGCCCTCGCCGCCGCCGTGCCCGCCCTTGCCGTGGCCGTCCGCACCGCGCGCGCCCTTGCCCTGCGGGCCCTTGGCCTCGCCCGGGACGAACAGGTCGCCGCTCGGCAGCTTGGCGGACAGGACGGTCGTCCATCCCTCGCCGATCACGTTCAGACCGTCGGCCGCCGCCTCGGCGCCCTTGGCGTGCTCGCCGTCGGCGGCGTGCTCCCGGCCCTCCGCGGCCTTGCGCTCGGTCACCTTGGCGCCCTTGGGCACGGTGAACTCGAAGGTCTTCGCGGCCGGCTTGGCGAACGAGACGTCGGTGAAGTGGACGTCCAGCACCGTGCTCCCGTCGGCGCCCTTGACCAGCACCGACAGCGGCACGCCGTTGTCGGCGGCCACCGCGATCCGGACCTCGCCGATCGTCGAACCGGACTGGGTCGGCTTCACGCTCAGCCGGTACGCCTTCTGCCCGGCCACGTTCACGGTGCCGTCCACGGTGACGGCGGTGGTGCCCGCGCCCGCGGCGAGGAACTGCCGGGCCGCCTCCTGCGGGGTGGTCGGCACCCCGGTCAGCGGCGCCCCGCCCCGGTGGCCGTCCGCGTGGGCGCCCGCGCCCGCGCCGGTCAGGTGCACGGCCTCGTTGGTGGAGCTGTCCCAGGCCCAGACCTGGTCCCCGTTGCGGATCAGCTCGTAGCCGGACAGCTTCTCCAGCAGACCGATCCGCTGCTTGTCCGGACCGTCCACCGAGACCCGCAGCCGGTGCTCGCCGCCCAGCAGACCGGAGAGCTTCGCCTCCGGCGCGGCCGCCGACGGCCGGTCGCCGCCGCTGCCGCCCGAACCGGCCCCGCCGGCGGCGCCCGCGAGCCCGCCCGCGGCCGCGCCCAGCAGCTGGCTCGGCACACCCAGGTCGGTCGAGAGCGACACCGTGCCGGAGAGCGTCTCGGCCTGCGAGCCGAGCACCTTCGCCACCAGCTGCTCCGCCGTCAGCGCGGGCAGCTCCGGCGGCGAGGAGTCCGCCAGCGCCGGCACCAGGCCGACCCCGGCGGCGATCGCGGCGGCCACCGCCAGCGGCAGCGCCACCCGCACCGCGGTGCGCCGGCCCGACCGGTGGGGAGCCCCGCCCTGCAACGCGTCCGCCGGACTCCCGCCCGCGGCCGCCCTGTCGTCCGTCATCCGTCCAACCCCTCCGTCAGTGACCGACTGTCCCTGTGCCTCCACCATTAGACGGTCGCCCGCCCGTTCGCGTCATCGCCCTCCAGGGCCAGATCCGGCTCGACCTCCCGGCGCAGCCGACCCTGACAGCACCTCAGGGTCGCCTCCTCCGAACGTACGAGGAAGGTACGAGAACTGGCGTAGGGTCGCGATATGGACGCATCCGAAATCCCGACCGCCAACGCGATGCGGCGCGCCCTGCGCCGGGCCCGGGACGGGGTCGCGCTGGACGCGACCGAGGCGGCGGTACTCCTCCGGGCCCGCGGTGAGGACCTGCGCGACCTGTGCGCGAGCGCGGCCCGGGTCCGCGACGCCGGGCTCGAAGCGGCCGGCCGCCCCGGCGTCATCACCTACTCCAAGAGCGTCTTCATCCCGCTGACCCGGCTCTGCCGGGACAAGTGCCACTACTGCACCTTCGTGACCGTCCCCGGCAAGCTGCGCCGGGACGGGCACGGGATGTTCATGTCCCCGGACGAGGTGCTGGAGGTGGCCCGCCGGGGCGCCGCGCTCGGCTGCAAGGAAGCCCTGATCACCCTCGGCGACAAGCCCGAGGACCGCTGGCCGGAGGCCCGCGAGTGGCTGGACGCGCACGGCTACGACGACACCATCGCCTACGTCCGCGCCATGTCGATCCGCATCCTGGAGGAGACCGGGCTGCTCCCGCACCTCAACCCCGGGGTGCTGAGCTGGACGGACTTCCAGCGGCTCAAGCCGGTCTCCGCCTCGATGGGCATGATGCTGGAGACCACCGCCACCCGGCTCTGGAGCGAGCCCGGCGGCCCGCACTTCGGCTCGCCCGACAAGGAGCCGGCGGTCCGGCTGCGGGTGCTGGAGGACGCCGGCCGCAGCTCGGTGCCGTTCACCAGCGGCCTGCTGATCGGCATCGGCGAGACCCACGAGGAGCGGGCCGAGTCGCTGTTCGCGCTGCGCCGGGTCTCCCGGGCGTACCACGGCGTCCAGGAGCTGATCCTGCAGAACTTCCGCGCCAAGCCGGACACCGCGATGCGCGGCATGCCGGACGCGGAGCTCGACGAGCTGGTCGCCACCGTCGCGGTGGCCCGGCACATCATGGGCCCGTCCGCCTGCCTGCAGGCCCCGCCGAACCTGGTGGACGGCGAGTACGCGCGGCTGATCGGGGCCGGCATCGACGACTGGGGCGGCGTCTCGCCGCTGACCCCCGACCACGTCAACCCCGAGCGCCCCTGGCCGCAGATCGAGCAGCTGGCCGAGCACTCGGCGGCGGCCGGCTTCGAGCTGCGCGAGCGCCTCGCCGTCTACCCCGAGTACGTCCGGCACGGCGAGCCCTGGCTGGACCCGCGGGTGCTGCCGCACGTCCGCGCGCTGGCCGACCCGGAGACCGGCCTGGCCCGCCCGGACGCGGTGGTCACCGGACGCCCCTGGCAGGAGCCGGAGGACCTGCCGGAGTCGTACGGCCGCACCGACCTGCACAGCACCATCGACACCGAGGGCCGGACCGGGGACCGCCGGGCCGACTTCGAGGACGTCTACGGCGACTGGGAGGTGCTGCGCGAGCAGGCCGCCTCGGCCGTCCCCGGCCCGACCGGGTCCCCCGAGCGGCTGGACGCCGAGGTCCGGGCGGCCCTCGCGGTGGCCGCCGACGACCCGACCCGGCTGACCGACGCACAGGCGCTGGCGCTGTTCCAGGCGGACGGCCCGGCCCTGGACGCGCTCTGCCGGATCGCCGACGCGGTGCGCCGCGACGCGGTCGGCGACGAGGTCACCTACTGCGTCACCCGGAACATCAACTTCACCAACGTCTGCTACACCGGCTGCCGGTTCTGCGCCTTCGCCCAGCGCCGCACCGACGCGGACGCCTACAGCCTCTCGCTGGAGCAGGTCGCCGACCGGGCCGCGCAGGCCTGGGAGGTCGGCGCCACCGAGGTCTGCATGCAGGGCGGCATCCACCCCGACCTGCCCGGCACCGCCTACTTCGACATCGCGCGCGCCGTGAAGGAACGGGTGCCCGGCATCCACGTGCACGCCTTCTCGCCGATGGAGGTGGTCAACGGCGCCACCCGGACCGGCCTGTCGATCCGGGACTGGCTGGCGCGCGCCCGGGAGTCCGGCCTGGACAGCATCCCGGGCACCGCCGCCGAGATCCTCGACGACGAGGTCCGCTGGGTGCTCACCAAGGGCAAGCTGCCGGCCGCGACCTGGGTCGAGGTCGTCACCACCGCGCACGAGCTGGGCATCCGCTCCTCGTCCACGATGATGTACGGCCACGTGGACACCCCCAAGCACTGGGTCGGCCACCTGCGGCTGCTGGCGGAGATCCAGCAGCGCACCGGGGGCTTCACCGAATTCGTGACGCTGCCGTTCATCCACACCAACGCCCCGGTCTACCTGGCCGGCATCGCCCGGCCGGGCCCGACCGCGCGGGACAACCGGGCGGTGGTCGCGATGGCCCGGCTGCTGCTCCACCCGCACATCCGCAACGTGCAGACCAGCTGGGTCAAGCTCGGCGCCGAGGGCGCGGCGGAGATGCTCCGCTCGGGCGCCAACGACCTGGGCGGCACGCTGATGGAGGAGACCATCTCGCGGATGGCCGGGTCGGCGTACGGCAGCTACAAGTCGGTCCGGGAGCTGCAGGCGATCGCCGAGGCGGCGGGCCGTCCGCACCGGCAGCGCACCACCACCTACGGCGAGGTGCCGGCCGAGCGGCTGGCCGCGGCGCTGGCCTCGGACGGGCACCTGCCGGCGCTGCTGCCGCTGGTGGACTGAGCGCGGGCGGCGCGGCGGCGGGTCCAGGCCGTCGCCGGAGCGCGAAACCCGGGCGGCCCGACGGCGGGCTGAACAGTGCGTGGCGATCCGGTGGAGCGGGAACCCTGCCTGGCCGTTCGGGCATTCGAATACAGTGCGAGGGCGCGCGACCGGCCGTGCGTCGCGCGGCCCGCCCGCTTCCGGACGAAAGGCGCCCGTCGTGATGCCACTGTGGTCACGCGCACAGCAGCAGGACTACCGCAGCCGGGTGCGGGGCTGTCTGCTCGGCGGGGCGATCGGGGACGCGCTCGGCGCGGGCATCGAGTTCGAGTCGCTGGAGAAGATCCGCGCCGCGCACGGCCCGCGCGGCGTCACCGGCTACGTCCCCGCGTACGGGCGGCTCGGCGCGGTCACCGACGACACCCAGATGGTGCTGTTCACCCTGGACGGGCTGATACGCGCCCACATCCGCCGGGACACCGGCAGCTGGCACCCGCCCACCGACGTCCACCGCGCCTACCTGCGCTGGGCCGTCACCCAGCGGGACTGGGGGCCGGACGAGCGCCGGGCCGACCTCGGCTGGCTCGGCCGCGAGGAGTGGCTGTACGCGCAGCGGGCGCCGGGCCAGGCCTGCCTCTCCGGCCTGTCCGGGCCGGACGCCGAGCGGCTCGGTACCGTGGAGGCGCCGAAGAACCCGCACTCCAAGGGGTGCGGCACGGTGATGCGGGCGGCGCCGTTCGGGCTGCTGACCACCTGGGAGCCGAGCCTGGTGTTCCAGCTGGCGGTGGAGTGCTCGGTGCTGACCCACGGCCACCCCACCGGCTACCTCTCGGCCGGCGCGCTGGCGGTGATCGTCCAGACCGCGGCCCGCGGCGGCACCCTGGAGGAGGGCGTCCACCTGGCGCTCGCCCTGCTCTCCGAGCGGCCGGCGCACGAGGAGACCACGGCGGCGCTGCGGGCGGCGCTGGACGCGGTCCGGGCGGGGGAGCCGTCCGCCGAGCGGGTCGAGGCGCTGGGGGAGGGCTGGGTCGCCGAGGAGGCGCTGGCGATCGGGGTGTACTGCGCGCTGGTCGCGCACGACATCCGGTCCGGGCTGCTGCTGGCGGTCAACCACTCCGGGGACAGCGACTCCACCGGGGCGATCTGCGGCAACCTGCTGGGCGTGCTGCACGGGGACACCGCGCTGCCGTCCGGGCTGGTGGCCGGGCTGGAGGGGCGCGGGGCGCTGCTGGAGCTGGCCGACGACTTCGTGCTGGAGCTGATGCACGGGCCGGAGCTGCACGGCGCGGACACCCCGGAGGGCGCGGCCTGGTCGGCCCGCTACCCCGTCCTGGGCTGAGGCCCGTCAACGGTTCGCTTGACGGGATCATGACCCGGGGCGCACAGATGCCCGTAGCGGTGCCCGCCGCCCCGGGGGAGGACGACGGACACCGCTACGGGCACCTGGGCCGAGCGGCGGTACGGCCCGTGATCAGAACCCGCCGAACACCCCGGCACCGGCCGAAGCGGCGAACGCGTTCCAGGCCTCGGCGGAGAAGCGCAGTTGCGGCCCCTCCGGATCCTTGGAGTCACGGACCGCCACCAGGTCGGTGCCGGGCACCCGGATCTCCACACAGGCGCCGTTGCCACCGCTATGGCTGCTCTTGCGCCAGGCCGTCCCGTTCTCGAAGGTGGTGCTCATCCGTGGTATCCCTCTTCAATCGTCGCTATCAGTGTCCGGGTCTCCGCCACTCCGAGGGCGGCCGCCCGCAGGTGGTCGTAGAGACTGGTATAGCGGCGCACGTCGGCTTCCTTCTCCAGGTAGAGATCGCTCGTCACCCCTTCGAAGTAGACAACCGTGGAATCGGCTGACTCGGGGAACTCGAGCAGGGAGAATGTCCCGGTCATGCCGGGGTGGGCGCCGTGCGAGAACGGGATGACCTGGATGGTGATGTTGGGGCGCTGGCTCAACTCCAGCATGTGCTTCAGCTGGTGGGCCATCACCTCGCGGCTGCCGACCTCGCGGCGCAGCACCGCCTCGTCTATCACGGTCCAGAGGCTGCCCAGCTGGTTCTCGCCGTGGACGCGGTCCTGACGCTTCATCCGGACCTGCACCCGGCGCTGGACGGCGAGCGCGTCGGTGTCCGGCTGGGTGCCCTCGACCACGGCCTGCGCGTACTGCTCGGTCTGCAGCAGGCCGGGGACGAAGGAGGACTCGTAGGCGCGGATCGAGGAGGCCTCCGCCTCCAGTCCGATGTACACGCTGTACGGGGTGGGCATGTCGTTGAAGTCGTGCCACCAGCCGCGCTGCCGGGACTCCCGGGCCATCTCCATCAGGCTGGCCCGCATCGCCTCGTCGCTGACGTTGTAGACGTCGCAGAGGTCACGGACGTCGCGCTGGCTGATGCTGCGACGGCCGTTCTCCAGTCGGCTGATCTTCGACTGGGAGACCATCAGCCGGCCGGCCACCTCCTCGGCGGTCATGTTGAGCCCCTCGCGGAGCTTGCGCAGCTCCGAGCCGAGGCGCCGGCGGCGCACCGTGGGATTGATGTTCGCGGACACGTCGACCTCCGGTCGGACCTCTGGTGATCGTTGGAACGGCAGTCCTCGGAACACTGTGGAAATCGGGATCAACCCCCCTTGCGTTGAGCAGCATGTCACCCCGGATCAGGTCGGCGCCGGGAAATCCCAGGAGCGCAGTAGAACAGATCATCGGATTAGCGCTTCGGCGAGACAGTGGGCACCTCCGAGTGGTAAGGGGCGCCACGGCGCGGTCCGGCGGTGCTGCGGCGGTGTGACGGGTGTGGTGCGGGTGTGGTGTGGACGCGGTCCGGGGGCCGCGCAGGTGCTGGTGGCACGTGCGGGGGCGGTATGCGGCCGGGGGTCCGGGTGGGGGCCGGACCGGCTTTCGGGGGGTATCCGGGTACAGCGGAGGGGCGGTCGCCCGGCGACTTCCGTCGCGGGCGACCGCCCCTTCTCACTGCCGGTTGCTCGGCGCTCCCGTGGGGCGCGAGCTGTGCGGTGTGCGCCGCCGTGCGCGCTGGCGCGCTCCCGGCGGGCGGGTGGTTGGTGACTCCGGCGTCCGTGGGCCCTGGTGGTGCCTCAGCGGACGCCGACGCGGGACGAGGCCGGGACCCGCCCGCCGTTGCCGCTGCTGCCGCCGCGTCCGGCCGCCGACCGCTGGCCGGCCCGACCGCCCGACCCCACCGGGGCCGAGCCCGCCTGGGCGGAACGGTTCTGCTGGCTCGGCAGGCCGTTCTGCACGTCCATCACGGCGTGCGCGACCATCCCGCCCAGCGGGTCGTACCGGATCAGGTCGCGCAGCCGGGACCGCGAGGACCGGCCCTCGTTGCCCGGGTACAGGTGCTTGCCCAGGCCCACCGAGTGGGCCAGCGCGGCGAGCGCGGCCGTCCTCGGGTCCGGCGGCACGCCGGTCCGGATCGCGGTGTCCAGCCGCTGCTTGATCGCGGCGTTGGTGCAGTCGTCGGACGCCTGGTAGCGCGTCGTCGGCAGCACCCCGCACACCTGGCCCGGCACGGCGGTCACCATGCCGCACCGCTCCAGGTGCGCCAGGTAGGTCTGCCGCAGCCCCAGCCGGGGCCCGCCGATCCAGTGCGCGGCGCGTACCGGGCTGCCACGTCGTCGCAGCAGCTCCAGCGCGTGGTCGAGTGTGGGGTCGCCGGTCGGCCGTGGCAGCACCACGGCGATCCGATCGCCCTCCGGAACGATCCGTCCGGCCAGGGACAGCTCGACGAGCTGTGCCCCGGCGAGTCCTAGGTCGAGGGTCTGCGGCTGCGCCGTGGTGCCCGTGGCCGGGTCCAAAGCGAGCAGCAAGAGCTCCTCGGGAACAGTTCTGCGGCTCTTGCCCATCCAAGCCTCCCCGCGTGGATGGGAAACAGCGTGACGCCTCTCACACGGGCTTGTCGAGTACGCCTCCGAATCGTGACCTTGCGATCGAGCCGGGGAACCGGCCGTGGCGGGCCGGACGTCTGACCGTTGAACAGGCCGCGGTGCGGCCGTGCCACGGCAATAACCGCCGGTCGGGCGGGGTGGGGGCGACCGGATCGGTCACCGGTGGCGGAGACTGTACAGGTACACGGGGCGGGGTACCGGCTTCCCGAAATCGGGTTCGCCGGTGCCCCGCCGGGCGTTGAGGAGGCTGGGTTACGTGGGCGAGTCCCCCGACAGGGTGCTGCGGGACGGCGAGCGGACGCGGGAGCGGGACGGCGGACGGGACGGCCAAGGGGCCGGTTCCGCCGCGGCGGTCGGGGCACGGACCTCGACGGCCGCCGACCCGGAGGCCGCGGACGCGGCGGTCACGGACCCGGCGACGGCGGACTCGGCGGCCGGGCAGCCCGCCGGGTCGGCCGGCACGCCGGAGCCGGGCGACGCCGAGGGCTCGTCCGCCGACGGCCCGTCCACCGACGGGGCGTCGACCGATGGCTCGTCCACCGACGGGGCGCCCGGACCCGTCCGGCCCGGCTCCACCGTGCAGCTGCGCGTCCGGGATTCGGACGTCCGGACGACCATGCTGCGGATGCCGGTGGACGAGGCCACCACCGCCCTGCGGCTGCCCGTCGACGAGGCGACCACCGCCCTCCGGCTGCCCGCCGAACTGCGCGGGCCCGCCGGTGCCACGGCGAGCGGTACGGCCGACGCGGCCGCGCCCGCGGCACCGGTCCGCGCGACCGGCGTCGACCCCCGTCTCGCCATCCGGACCGAACCGGCGGCCCCCGCCGACCGCGCGGACCGGACCGGCCGCGCCGACCGGAGCGACCGCGCCGAGCGGACCGATCGGGCAGCGCAGGGCGGTCGGACGGACCAGGCCGGGCCCGGGGCGCTGCCCGAAGGGCCCGCGCCCACCGAGAAGTTCGAGAAGCGGGACAACCCGGAACGGACCCGGGCCCTGCGCGTCCTGCGCGCCCCCGCCACCCCGGCCGCCGCTGCCGCCACCCCGGCCGTCGCCGCCCCCGGCGCGGGCACCGTCCCGGAGCCGCCCGCCCCGCAGCCGCTGCCCGAGCCGGACCCCGTCCCGGCGCCGGTCCCCGAGCCGCACCCGGAGCCCGAGCCCACCCCCGACCCGGAGCCGCTGCCGACCCCCGGGCCGGCGCCGAAGCCCGCGCCCAGGCCCGCTCCCGTCCCGGCACCCGAGCCGCTGCCCACCCCCGACCCGCAACCGGTGCCGCCCGCGCCGCCGCTGCCGCGGCCGGAACCGCTGCCCGTCCCCGAGCCAGTGCCGGCGCCCTTCCCGGAGTCCACCTCCGAGGCGCTGGACGTGCTGGCCACGCTCAACTCCCGCCCGGTCTCGCCGCTGCGCCGCGCGCTCAAGCGGATCACGATCTGGACCCTGCTCCTCGCCGTCCTGCTCGGCGCGGCGGTCACCGCGCAGCTGCTCCGCCCGCTGCCGGACAACAAGGTGAGGCTGACCGCGGCTGGCGGCTACGGCTTCACCGGCGACCCGCTGGACCTCGCCTGGCCCGCCAAGGGCCAGTCCGCCGCCGAGGTGGTCGGGGTGGGCGGCCTGGGCAGCTCCGGCCCGGAGACGCCGGCCTCGATCGCCAGCGTCACCAAGGTCATGAACGCCTACCTGATCCTCCAGGCGCACCCGCTCAAGAAGGGGGAGAGCGGCCCCAAGATCACCGTCGACAAGCAGGCCGCCCAGGAGTCCGGCAACGTCGACGAGTCCCGCGTCACGCTGACCGAGAACCAGCAGATCAGCCAGTACCAGGCGCTGGAACTGCTGATGCTGCCCTCGGCCAACAACGTGGCCCGGCTGCTGGCCCGCTGGGACTCCGGCTCCGAGGAGGCGTTCGTCAAGAAGATGAACGACACCGCCGCGAAGTTCGGCATGACCAACACCACCTACACCGACCCGGCCGGCTACAACCCGGACACCAAGAGCACCGCCAAGGACCAGCTGAAGCTCGCCGGACAGGTGATGCAGGACGAGGTGTTCCGGCAGATCGTCTCGACCCCGGACACCAACTTCAACAACCAGAAGATCTCCAACACCAACACGCTGATCTCCCCGAAGAACGGCATCATCGGCGTGAAGACCGGCTCCAGCACCCCGGCCGGCGGCTGCCTGATGTGGGCCGCCTACAAGGAGATCGCCGGTGTGCGGCGGTTGATCCTCGGCGTCACCCTGGGCCAGCCGGCCACCGCCGCCGAGCCCAGCATCCTGAAGATCGTCCAGACCGTCAGCGCCAAGCAGATCCAGGCCGCCCAGAACGGGCTGACCGGGCAGACCCTGGCCAAGCAGGGGGACGTGGTCGGCCGGGTCGAGGACGGCCTCGGCGGCACCGTCCCGGTGGTCGCCGCCCAGGACCTCACGGTGGCCGGCTTCCCCGGCATCACCGGCACCCTGGTGCTGGACCCGCTGAAGATCGCCCACCACCTGCCGGCCGGCACCAAGGTCGGCGTGCTCCGCACCGGCGAGGGCGACAACAAGGTCGAGGTGCCGGTGGTGCTCCAGGCCGACCTGGCCCCGCCGTCCATCATGGACCGGCTGACCCGGGCGCTCTGAGGCGTCGCCCCGGGTGGGGCGGGACACCTCCCGCTCCACCCGGAGCCCCTTCGCTCCTCAGAGCCGCGCGCCGCCCCAGCGGCCGGGCGCGGTGCGGGTGCCCAGCAGCCGCGCCACCGGCTCCTCCTCGGCCAGCACCCGGCCCAGCGCGATCGCCAGCGTCAGCCCGGTGAACATGACGATCAGCCAGGACAGCCCGGTGAACACCACCCCGTACGCGCCGAACTGGCCGATGCTGCGGGACATCGCGCCCGGCAGGTAGAACCGCGAGGCCACCCCCAGGGCGACCACCGCCGCCCCGCACAGCACGGCCCCCGGCAGCAGCGGCAGCCAGCGCACCCGGGCGCCCAGCAGCAGGTGCTGGGTCCACCACCACAGCACCGTCGAACCCAGGAAGATCAGCGGCAGCCCCAGCCAGCCGCCCACGCCGAACCCCTCCCGGACCGGCGTCTGGAACACCATCCAGACCAGCCAGACCGCCAGCCAGACCAGCCAGCGCCAGGCCGCCACCCGGGTCCCCGCCTTCGGCAGCTCCCAGCAGCGCTCGCAGACCCGCTGCATCGCCCGGCTCAGCGCCGTCGCCGACAACAGCGTCACCAGCGCGCCGATCACCCCGAAGCCGGCCTCCTGCTCGTGCCCGCTCCCCAGCAGCTGCTGCACCGACTGCGCCGCCTCGCCCTGCAAGCCGAGCTCCTTGCGGAGCGAGCGCAGCACCCCCTCCCGCACCGCCGCCGGGGTGAACACCGCCACCACGAACAGCGCCGGCAGCGCGCTCAGGAAGGCCTGGGCGGCCAACCGGGTCGCGCAGTCCAGCAGATTGACCCGGAGCAGCTGGCGCAACGCCCGCCCCACCAGCGGCACCTGCTCGGGCAGCCCCCGCCCGAACTCGGCCAGCTCCGCCGACCGCCGCCTCCACCGCGCCTTCCACCCCGCCCGCCGCCCGGCCGGCTGCTCGCTCACGGGTCCGTCCTCCCGACCTGGTCGCCGTGCTCCATGGTCACCCGACCCCCGCCCACCCGCATCCGCTACCAACAACCGTCCGCGTACCGATCCGCTAGGCTGTCAGCGGTCGTCCCCGCCTCATTAGCTCAGGGGATAGAGCACGGCTCTCCTAAAGCCGGTGTCGCAGGTTCGAATCCTGCATGGGGCACAGCACGAACGCACGCCGCAGGCCCTCCGCCCGGATCCGGGTGGAGGGCCTGCGGCGTTCTCGTGGTCGGGGGCCGGGCGGGTGAGGGGGTGTCAGCGGAGGAGCTCGTCGGGGTGGTCGGCGGCGGGGTCCTCGGCCGGGGCTCCGGTGGGGCGGGGACGGTGGGTGGGGGAGACCAGGACGCGCTGGACCCGGGGGCGGGTGCGCCAGTTCACCCGGCGGACGTCGCGGGCGAGGGCGCCGGGGCGGACGAGTTCGACCAGGACGGTGACGGTGCCGAGGACGATGCCGGCGGCGAGCCAGCCGCCCAGGACGTCGCTGGGCCAGTGGACGCCGAGGACGACCCGGGAAGCGCCGATCCCGAGGACGGTCAGCGCGGCGATCGAGCAGGCGGTGATCCGCCCGGCGCGGCGGGCCCGGGGCCAGAGCAGGCCGACCAGCACGGCGCAGGTGATCGCCGAGGCCATCGCGTGGCCGGAGGGGAAGGCCGGACCGCCGGCGTGCGAGACCGGGTCGGGGAAGTCGGGGCGCTGGCGGTCGAAGGCGAGCTTCAGCGCCCACTGACCGGCCCAGCCGATCAGGGTCTGGGCCACCACCCAGCAGGCCAGGGTCCGGGCGCCGATCAGCCAGAGCCAGCCGGCGAGCAGGCCGAGCACGGTGCGCATGGTGATGGTGCCGCCGATGTCGGAGAACATCTGCACCGAGGCGGTGGTGACGGTGTGGTCGGTGGCGTAGCGGTGCAGGGAGTCCACCAACCCGTGGTCGAGCCGGGAGAGCGGCTCCCAGCCGGTCTGCACCAGGGTCGCCAGGGCGGCGAACAGCGCGGCGCAGCAGACCGCGAGTGCCGTGTGCCGGAGCAGGTGGCGATCACGCGGGGTGATGGTGGGCGAGCTGTTGGTCAGGTGCATGGCTGACACCTTCCCAGTCGCCCGCACCGATCGAGCACTGTGGTGATAGCGATTTGGCATCTTTTGTGCGGAGGACGTGCGCGCGCTCGGGCGTGGGCGCGGTCCGCGCGGGAACGCGGGTGGTGTCCGCGGGGTTCAGTGGAGGGGAGGGGCGCGCGGGGGTGCGCCGCGACGGTCCCGGAGTGAGCTCCCGCCGGTGCCCGGGTGGTCACGCTCCGTGCGGACGCGGGGCGAAAACCGGCAGGATACTGCATCATCGGAAGAATCCTGAGCGACTTGGGAATGTTGTCCGGATTCTGTTCGTTGGATCGTTACGTGCGAGGCCCCGCGGGGCCCCCACTTCTTGCCTGTCGGGGCAGGCAGGAAGACCTCGGCAAATCCAGCAAAGGGAGCAAGCATGGCCACCCGTGCCGTCGTTCGCGACAGGGCCGACCGGACTCGCGCGGCCCGCCCGACCAACCTTGAAGCCGACCGTGACCTGGTCGGCATGTACCTCGACGAGATCGCCAGGACGCCCCTGCTCGATGCCGCCGAGGAGGTCGAGCTCTCGCTGCGGATCGAGGCCGGCGTGTACGCCCAGCACCTGCTGGACGGCGACGAGCTCCCCGAGGGCATGCGGCGCGAGGAGCTGGAGGCGATAGCCGAGGACGCCGAGCGCGCCAAGGACGTCTTCATCCGGTCCAACCTCCGTCTCGTGGTCGCCGTGGCCCGGCGCTACCCGCGCAGCGGGCTGCCGCTGCTGGACCTCATCCAGGAGGGCAACGCGGGCCTGGTCCGCGCGGTCGAGAAGTTCGACTACGCCAAGGGGTTCAAGTTCTCCACCTACGCGACCTGGTGGATCCGGCAGGCGATCACCCGGTCGATCGCCGACCAGTCGCGCACGATCCGGCTGCCCGTCCACCTGGTCGAGGAGCTGGGCCGGATCCGGCGGGTGCAGCGGGAGAAGTCCAAGGAGCTGGGCCGGGAGGCGGAGCCGGCCGAGATCGCGGCCGAGCTGGACACCACCGAGGCCCGGATCAAGGACGTGCTGGACTGGGCCCGGGACCCGGTCAGCCTGAACATGTCGGTCGACGACGAGGGCGAGACCCAGTTCGGCGACCTGGTCGAGGACACCGGGGCGACGTCCCCGGAGGACGCCGTGATGGTCATGCTCCGCCGGGAGGAGCTGGACGGTCTGATCGGGCGGCTGGACGACCGGACGGCCTCGATCATCCGCTCTCGGTACGGCATGGAGGACGGCCGCGAGCGCACCCTCACCGAGGTGGGCAAGCAGCACGGCCTGACCCGTGAGCGGATCCGCCAGATCGAGAAGCACGCGCTGGCCGAGCTGAAGAAGATCGCCGACCACGCGGGCTTCGAGGCCGCGTGACGCGGGCGTGAGGGAGAGCGGAAGGCGGGCGTGAGGGAGAGCGGGAGGCGGGTTCGCCGGGCCCGGTGCGGAGCGGGTCCGCACCGGGCCCGCCGTCGTCCCGGCGGCTGCTTCTAGGCTGTAGGAGTCGGGGAGCGGTAGGAACGGGCGGGGGATCGGCGAGCGTGCTGGAGGAGACGGTGGCGGCGGAGGAGAAGAAGACGGTGGAGGAGCAGGCGGCGCAGGAGCGGGCGGCGAAGGCCCGGCTGGTGTTCCGGGACCCGCTGGACCAGCAGTCCGGGGACGACACCGACGCCGGCTGGGGCGAGCGCCCCGGCGCCGGGGCGAGCGGTGGGCGGGGTCTGGACTGGTACCTGAGCCAACGCCCACCGCACCACGGCGACTGATCGCGCGGACGGCCGCGAGGCGGGGGGACTCAGCGGGCCCGGGTGACCAGGGCGTCGCGGATCTCGGTAAGCAGCAGGACCTCCTTGGCCTCGGCCTCGGCCTGGACCTCGGCCAGGGTCTTGCGCCTGGCGGTGTACCGGGTCATCGGCAGGATGAGGCAGAAGTAGACGACGGCGGCGGTGATCAGGAACTGCAGGGCCGCGCTCAGCACGCCGCCCCAGAGGACGAGGATGCCGGAGGTGACCTCGCCGGCCGCGGTCACCTCGCAGGGCCCCTTGAGGCAGGAACTGTAGGACGCGAGGTCCTTGGCTCCGAAGGCGCCGACGATCGGATTGATCACGCCCTTGACGAAGGCGTTGACGATGTTGGTGAAGGCGGCGCCGATGACCACGGCGACGGCCAGTTCGACGACGTTTCCACGCAGCAGGAATTCCTTGAAGCCTTTCATGCCGCGTGAACGACGAAGTCGTTTTCCGGTTACGGGTGATCCTGCCCCCGCTCCGATTGACAACCCGATCGGCCGACCGGGGGCGCCGCTCCCGGTGCCGGCGGGCCCGCCCAGGCCGGGCCGAGGACGAGCGCGCCCGCCGCGAGCAGCAGGAGGGCGGCCGTCGATCCGGGCCTGAGCCGGAGCGCCTGTCGGAGCCGGTGGCGCCGGCCCGCACCGCGTCTGATCGGCGGGAACGCCGGGACCGGCCGGCGCGGCGGAACGCTCGGCGCGGGCAGCGGCGGGATCGCCGGCGGGCGGGGGGAAAGCGGGTGAGCGGAGAGCGGGCTGGTCTGCACGGGTACCTCGCGTGGTCGGCGACTGCTGGTGACCCACACTCTGGGCGGTCCGCGCGCCCGCCGGGATTTTCTTTTCCCCAGCTGTGGACAACCCGGGGCTGTGGACAATCCGTGTCGCCCGGCCGGGTGAATCCATCGGCCGACCGGGTGAGCCGACGCGGTTCCGGGAATGCGAAACGGCCCGCCGTACCCGCGTGGAGGCGGGTCGACGGGCCGTTCGGTGGTCCGTGCTGCCGGAGGTCAGCCGGCCGCCGGGGCCGGGCTCGCGGCGGGGGTCGACGAGGAGGACGAGCCCGTCGTCGAGGACGAGGAGGAGCCGGTGGAGGACGACGACGAGGAGCCGCCGCTCACCGAGCTGCTGGAGGAGGAGCGGCTGTCGGTCCGGTAGAAGCCGGAGCCCTTGAAGACCACGCCCACCGCCGAGAAGATCTTGCGGAGCCGACCCTGGCAGTCGGGGCACGTGGTCAGCGGCTCGTCGGTGAACTTCTGCACCGCCTCCAGGCCGTTGCCGCACTCGGTGCACTGGTACTGGTACGTGGGCACTTGTCTTCCTCCTGGCACTCTCGGCTGATGAGTGCTAACGATCCTCAATGATGCGGCATTCCGCTGGATCAGTCCAGCGACTCGAATGTGAGATGAGTCGGGCCCGGGCCCGGCGGACCGCGCCCGCTCAGCCCTTGGCGGCGCCCACCAGCTGCGGCGCGGCGCTCCGCTCCGGCGAGCCAGCGACCACCTTGCTGGGCGTGCCCGCAGCACCCGTGGCGCCCGCGGCAACCGGCGGAACCAGCAGTCCGCGCAGCGCGACCAGCGTGATCAGCCCCAGCCCGGTGCCGGCCACCGGCACCAGGAACCCGGCCGACGGCCCGTGTCCGTCGATCAGCTGCCCGGCCACCATTGCCCCGACCGCCAGGCCCAGTCCGATGGCCCCGGTCAGCCAGGTGAAGGCCTCGGTCTTGGCGCCGTCCTCGACCAGTGTCTCGACCAGGGTGTAGCCGGTGATCAGGGTCGGTGCGATGGCCAGGCCGCAGAACAGGCCGGCGATGGTCAGCGAGACCAGGTTCGGCATCGCCCACAGGGTCGAGCAGCCGACCACCAGTAGCGCGTAGCTGGCGAGTAGCCGGTGCCGGGCGGCCCGCCGCCAGGCGACCATGCCGTACAGCACACCGGCCAGCATCGAGCCGCCGGCGAAGATCCCGTACACGGTGCCGTTGGCCCCGGGCTGCCCGGCCGCCTCGGTGAACGCGGTCACCGAGACTTGCATCCCGCCGAAGACGGAGCCGACGCCCAGGAACACGCCGGCCAGTAGCCGGACGCCCGGCGAGGCCAGCGCGGAGACTCGCCGCTCGCCCGGCACGGGCACGTGCGGGGCGGGCGCGGTGCGCCGCTGGGCGGCGAAGGCGAGGCCGCCGGCCACGGTCAGCGCGGCCTCGGTGATCAGCCCGGTGGCCGGGTTGACGGCGCTGGCGATCGCGGCGGCCAGCACCGGGCCGATGACGAAGGTGAACTCGTCGGTGACCGACTCGAAGGCGAAGGCGGTGTTCAGCTTGGCCGGCGGCGCGCCGTCGGCCGAGAGCTTGGCCACCCAGCGGGTCCGCGCCATGGCGCCGATCTGCGGCACCGAGGCACCGGCTGCGGCGGTCGCGAGGTAGAGGCCCCAGACCGGGGCGTGCCCGAGGGCCAGCGCGATCAGCGCGCCGACCGAGACGGCGTGCACCGCGACGGTGGGCACCAGGACGGCGGTCTGGCCGAAGCGGTCGGCCAGCCGGCCGGTCTGCGGGCCGATCAGGGCCTGGGCGACGGCCGAGACGGCGGCGGCGGTGCCGGCGGTGCCGTAGGAGCCGTGGGTGTCGCGGATCAGCAGCAGGATGCCGAGGCTGAGCATCGCGTACGGCAGCCGGGCCGCGAAGGCGGGCGTCAGGAACGTCCAGGCGCCGGGCGTGCGCAGCAGCGCGCCGTAGCCGACCCGCGCGGGCGCGGCCTCGGCGGGGTGCTCCGGGGTGCCGGGCAGGGCGTGCCCGGAGGTGGTGTCGTCGACCGTTCGGCGGGCCGTCACGGTCGGTCCTTCCTGCTGCCTGGTAGCGCGGCAGGGCATGAAAAAGCCCCGACGGCGCCGAGAGTCGTCCTCTCGCGCGTCGACCGGGGTAGATACCGGGCCGGCCGGCGTGCTCGCCGAAGGCCGGACCGCGGCCGCCGAGCGGTCGCGCCAACTCTGCATCAGGCAGATGCTGGGGGTGTGTCAACCAGTAAAGCTATACGCGCGTAGATGGCGCGCTTGCCTCCACTGTACAGGGCGGCTCCAAAGTTGTCCCACCCACCTCGGGAGCCGCCCCCGTCACACCCGCCGCCCCCGCCCGCTCAGCCCCGCGAGACCGTTCAGCCCCGCCCGTGCAGCCAGTCGGCCAGCTTGCCGCCCTTGTCCACGGCGCGCAGTCGCCGCTCGGCCGCCTCGCTCACCTCGTCCGTGGTGACCACCAGCAGCTCGTCCCCGCCGCGCAGCACGGTGGCCTTGTCCGGTACGAAGCTGCTGCCCTCGCGCACCACCAGGGTCACCGCCGCGCCGGCCGGCAGCCGCAGCTCGCCGACCTCGACGCCGGACATCCGCGAGTCCGCCGCCAGGGCCACCGACAGCAGGTGCCCGTGCAGCTTCTCCAGCGGCGCCGACTCGATCCCGAGGTCCTGGCCCATCGAGCCCTGGCCGATCCGCAGGCCCTTGGCGACCCAGGGCAGGGTCGGGCCCTGGAGCAGCGTGAAGACCACGACCAGGATGAAGACGATGTTGAAGACCTGCTGCGCCATCGGCGCGCCGGCCACCATCGGGATGGTGGCGAGCACGATGGGCACCGCGCCGCGCAGTCCGGCCCAGCTGAGCAGCGCCTGCTCGCGCAGCGGCAGCCGGAACGGCGTGAGGGTCAGCACCACCGAGAGCGGCCGGGCGAGGAAGACCAGCACCGCGCCGATCACCAGGGCGGGCACCACGGCCGAGCCCATCGTCTCGGGGGTGCAGAGCAGGCCGAGCAGCACGAACATGCCGATCTGCCCGATCCAGGCCAGGCCGTCGGCGAAGCCGCGGACGGCGGGCCCGTGTGGCAGCTTGGAATTGCCGAGGATCACCGCGCTGACGTAGACGGCGAGGAAGCCGGAGCCGTGCAGCAGCGCGCCGCCGGCGTAGGCGAGCACGGTGAGCGCCAGTACGGCGATCGGGTAGAGGCCGGAGGACGGCAGGGCGACGTGCTTGATGCCGTAGGCGCCGATCCGGCCGACCGCGTAGCCGACCGCCAGGCCGATCGCCAGCTCGGCGAGGATGGTGCCGACCAGGACGTACCAGGAGTCCAGCTCCCCGGTGGTGGCGAAGGCGACGACCAGGATGACCACGGGGGCGTCGTTGAAGCCGGACTCGGCCTCCAGCAGGCCGGTCAGCCGGTGCGGCAGCGGGACCATCCGCAGCACGGAGAAGACGGCGGCGGCGTCGGTGGAGGAGACGATCGCGCCGAGCAGCAGGGAGGTCCGCCAGTCCAGGTTGACCAGCCAGTGCGCGCCGGCGGCGGTCACGAAGACGCTGATCCCGACGCCGACGGTGGCCAGCACGGTGGCGGACGGCATCACCGGTCTCGCCTCGCGCCAGTTGGTCTTGAGGCCGCCCTCGGCCAGGATCACCACCAGCGCCGCGTAGCCGAGCACCTGGGTGAGCTCGGCGTTGTTGAAGGTGATGCCGAGCCCGTTCTGGCCGAGCGCGACGCCGATGCCGAGGTAGATCAGCAGGGAGGGCAGCCCGGATTTGGTCGAGATGCGCACGGCGACCACCGCGACCAGCAGGATCACGGAGAACTCGAGGAGCAGCTGGTTCAGGTGGTCGACATTCACGCAGGGGCACCTCGGGCTTGGCGGGGGCGGACGGGGTACCGACAGGGGCGGCGGCCGGGGTCGCCAATTACTCCCCTTGCGGATCGTTACTCAGTCTAACATTTTGCCATATCTTTAGGTTCTCCCGTCACTCGCGTCCCCCGCCCCGCGGTTCTGACCTCCTCCGATCCCACCGTGGGCGTCCCCCGTGCACGTCCGCCAGCCGAGTCGGCCTAATGTGGTGCCCTGTCACGGCCCCGTGCCCTTGACATGTCCGCCCGCCCCCCAGTGAGGACCGCAAGGACCCAGATGCCCCGCTCGAAGAAGTTCCGGCGCGCCCGTCTGATCGTGATCGTGCTGGTCGTGCTGCTGGTGGCCGGCGCCGGCTACGGCGGCTACCGGGGAGTGGCCGCGGTCCGCGCGTCCTTCCCGGAGGTCGACGGCAGCGTCAAGGTGGCGGGCCTGAGCGCGCCGGTCGACGTCAAGCGGGACGCCAACGGCATCCCCCAGCTCTACGCCGACACCCCCGAGGACCTCTTCCGGGCCCAGGGCTACGTCCAGGCCCAGGACCGGTTCTGGGAGATGGACGTCCGCCGGCACATCACCGCCGGCCGGCTCTCCGAGATGTTCGGCGAGAGCCAGGTCGAGACCGACTCCTTCATCCGCACCATGGGCTGGCGCCAGATCGCGCAGAAGGAGTTCGACACCGTCCTCGGCGCCGACACCAAGAAGTACCTCCAGGCCTACGCGGACGGCGTCAACTCCTGGCTCGGCGAGCACCCGGGCGGGGCCTCCGCCTCCATGGAGTACGGCCTGCTCGGCGTCGTGAACGGCGGCTACAAGCCCGAGCAGTGGTCCCCGGTCGACTCGGTGGCCTGGCTCAAGGCGATGGCCTGGGACCTCTCCGGGAACCTCCAGGACGAGATCGACCGCTCGCTGCTCGCCCAGGACTTCAGCCCGGAGAAGATCGCCGAGCTGTACCCGGACTACCCGTACGCCCGCAACGGCACGATCGTGAAGACCGGCACCGTCAACGGCACCGCCTACAAGCCCGGCGACGGCTCGGCCGCGCCCGGCGCCGTCGGCACCGCCACCGCCCAGGGCGCCGCCGCCACCAAGGCGCTGCTCAAGGGCGTCACCGACCGGGTCGACGCGCTGCCCGAGCTGCTCGGCCGCAACGGCCAGGGCATCGGTTCCAACTCCTGGGTGGTCGACGGCAGCCACACCACCACCGGCAAGCCGCTGCTGGCCAACGACCCGCACCTCGGCCCCGGCCTCCCCTCGGTCTGGTACCAGATGGGCCTGCACTGCCGGACCGCCTCGCCGACCTGCCAGTTCGACGTCTCCGGCTTCACCTTCGCCGGGATGCCCGGCGTGGTCATCGGCCACAACAAGGACATCGCCTGGGGCTTCACCAACCTCGGCGCCGACGTCACCGACCTCTTCCTGGAGAAGGTGACCGGCCCGGAGACCTACCTGGTGGACGGCAAGGAGCTGAAGTTCGAGCTCCGCAAGGAGACCATCAAGGTCGCCGGCGGCGAGGACCGCACCATCACCGTGCGCACCACCCAGACCGGCGCCCCGCTGATCTCCGACCCGAGCACCGAGCAGCAGAACGTCGGCAAGTACGCGCCCAACGGCGGCTCCGCCCCGGACCGCGGCACCACCGGCTACGGCGTCGCCCTCCAGTGGACCGCGCTCATCCCGGGCAAGACGATGGACGCCGTCTTCGGGCTGAACCGCGCGCGGAACTGGGAGGACTTCCAGAAGGCCGCCGCCGACTTCGCCGTCCCGGCCCAGAACCTGCTCTACGCCGACGCCAAGAACATCGGCTACCAGGCCCCCGGCTACATCCCGGTGCGCGGCAACGGCGACGGCCGCTCCCCGGCGCCCGGCTGGGACTCCTCCTACCAGTGGAAGAAGGACCCGGTCCCGTTCGGCGCCCTGCCGTGGAGTCTCAACCCCGCCAGCGGCTACATCGTCACCGCCAACCAGGCCGTGGTCGACCCGTCCTACAAGTACTCGCTGACCAAGGACTGGGAGTACGGCACCCGGGCCAAGCAGATCACCGACCAGATCGACGCCCGGCTGAAGAACAACGGCAAGATCTCGCCGGACGACATGCAGGAGATGCAGCTCGACAACACCAGCGTGCTGGCCAAGACGCTGGTCCCGATGCTGCTCAAGATCCAGATCGACGACCCGTACGTGCGCGAGGCCCAGGACCTGCTGAAGGACTGGAACTACCACCAGGACGCCGACTCGGCCGCCGCCGCCTACTACAACGGCGTCTGGCGCCAGCTGCTCACCCTCGCCTTCGGCCAGAAGTTCCCGGCCGACCTGCGGGCGAAGGAGAACTGCCTGCTGGTCCGCGAGCAGGCCGACCCGACCAAGCCGGACAGCAAGACGAAGATCGTCACCGAGTGCGGCACCAGGGACCCGGGCAAGGCCCAGCCGGACGGCGGCGACCGCTGGACCGAGGTCGTCCGGCAGCAGCTGGAGAAGCCCGACAGCGGCTGGTGGACGTACATCGACTCCGAGCACAAGGAGCAGAAGGGCCTGGACAACCTGCTCGCCGAGGCGATGAAGAACGCCCGCCAGGAGCTCACCTCGCTGCTCACCAAGGACGTCTCCACCTGGAGCTGGGGCCGGCTGCACAAGCTGGAGCTGCGCGAGCGCACCCTCGGCTCGGACGACTCCTCGCTCGCCTCCGGCGTGGTCCACAAGCTGCTCAACCGCGGCCCCTACCGCCTCTCCGGCGGCTCGGCGGCGGTCGACGCGACGGGCTGGAACGCGGCGGCCGGGTACCAGGTGGACTGGGTCCCGTCGATGCGGATGGTGGTCGACCTGAGCGACCTCGACGCCTCCCGCTGGATCAACGTCGGCGGCGCCTCCGGGCACGCCTTCCACCCGAACTACAACGACCAGACCGACCTCTGGCTCAAGGGCAAGCTGCTGACCTGGTCCTTCTCGCCCGACGCGGTCGAGAAGAACGCCAAGCACAAGCTGACGCTGACCAACGGCTGACGAACGAGGCCAAGACGGCCCCGCGCACCCGGAACCCCCGGGGCGCGGGGCCGTCGGCGTACGCCCCCGGGGGTCCGCCTCACCCCAGCTCGTGCGGGCCCGCCGGGGTCACCGCGAGGTCCACCGGCCGGTCGTGCGGCTCGGCCGGCACCCGCTCCAGCAACTCGTGCTCGTACAGCAGCACCGCCAGCACCGGCCGCGCCCCGGCCCGCGCCAGCCGGGCCAGCACCCGGTCGTACGAGCCGCCGCCGCGGCCCAGCCGCAGCCCCCGGCGGTCCACCGCCAGCCCCGGCAGCAGCACCAGCCCCGCCCCGGTCACCGCCTCCGGCCCGAGCCGCTCGCCGACCGGCTCCAGCAGCCCGCGCCCGGCCGGGGCCAGCGCCTCCGGGCCCGCGTACTCCGCCCAGTCCAGGTCGTTGTCGGCCAGCAGCACCGGCAGCAGCACCCGCACCCCGCGCGCCCGCAGCGCGTCCAGCAGCGGCCGGGTGCCCGGCTCGGCGCCCACCGACACGTACGCGGCCACCGTGGCACCCGGCCCGGCCAGCGCGTCCGCGTGCCCGGCCAGCGCCTCGGCGGCCCGCTCGCGGTCCCCGGCCGGCAGCGCCCGCCGCCGCGCCAACAGCCGTGTCCTCAGCTCGCCCTTCTCGTTGTGCATGGGATGGTCCACCGCTCCTCCACCGCTCGCCCTCTACCGCTCCGGACCCCTGACGCCTGCGCGACCGGGACGCCCAGAGCCTGACACGCGGAAGGCCCGCCCCCGATGTCCACCCCGCTGCTGGTCCAGGCCCTGGCCGTGCTGAGCGCCCCCGCGCTGGCCGGCGCCGCCGTCCTCGGCGTCCGGCTGCGGCGCGGCGCGGCCGGCGCGGCCGAGCGCGAGGCCGGGCTGCGCGCCCGGGTCGACGAGCTGGAGACCCGCTGCGCCGAGCTGGAGCGCACCGCCTCCTGCGACCCGCTCACCGGCGTCTGGAACTACCGGCACGTCCAGCTCACCCTGGACCGGGAGATCGACCGGGCCCGCCGGGCCGAGCAGCACGACCCGCAGGACGGGCCGCGCCCGCTGGCCGTCCTGCTGCTGGAGATCGCCGGCTTCGAGGCGGTGGTGGCCGAGCACGGCCGGGTCCGGGCCGGGACGGTGCTGCGCGACCTCGCCCAGCGGCTCGGCATGGAGATCCGCCGCTCCGACACCCTGGGCCGGTACAGCGGCGAGGAGTTCCTGGTGGTCCTGCCGGACACCGGCGCCGAGGGCGCGGCCCAGGTCGCCGACCGGCTGGTCTGGTCGGTCCGCCGGCACCTGCTGCTGGACTGGTCCTCGGGCGACCGGGAGGGCCGCAGACCGCACGGCAACGGGCTGACCGCCGCGGTCGGCCTGGCCGTGCTGCCCGAGGACGGCGCCCACGCGGCGGTGCTGCTCCGGGCCGCCGACCGGGCGCTGGCGGCGGCCCGCGCGGCCGGCGGCGACTGCTGGCGCGGCGCCGTCCCACCAGCCGTCCCACCAGCCGTCTCCTCCCGGCCGGACGGTGTCTTCGCAGCCGAACGTGACCGTTCGGAAAAGGCGGGTAGTCTGTCGCCCTGTGTCGGAGGGGACCCCCTCGCCCCGCCCGTCACGTCCCCTATGCCTGCCATCGCGGCCGGGTCCGGCGAGGTGCTGCCGAAGCATCGTCCAACTGCACCCGGTCAGGCGAAATACGTGCCTTAGTAAGGTAAACGCATGACGACGACGAACTCCCGTATCCCGGTAACCAAGGCAGTGGTCCCCGCGGCCGGTCTGGGTACCCGCTTCCTGCCGGCCACCAAGGCCACTCCGAAGGAGATGCTGCCCGTCGTCGACAAGCCGGCGATCCAGTACGTCGTCGAGGAGGCGGCCAGCGCGGGCCTGTCCGACATACTGATGGTCACCGGCCGCAACAAGCGCGCCCTTGAGGACCACTTCGACCGCGCCTACGAGCTGGAGGAGCTGCTCGCCCGCAAGGGTGACCAGGACCGCCTCCGCCGGGTCCGCGAGTCCGTCGACCTCGCCAACATGCACTACGTCCGCCAGGGCGACCCCAAGGGCCTCGGCCACGCCGTCTCGGTCGCCGAGCAGCACGTCGCCGGCCAGCCGTTCGCCGTCCTCCTCGGCGACGACCTGATCGACCCGCGCGACCCGCTGCTGGCCCGCATGATCGAGGTCCAGCAGGAGCTCGGCGGCTCGGTCGTCGCGCTGATGGAGGTCGACCCCTCCCAGATCCACCTGTACGGCTGCGCCGCCGTCAAGCCGAACGGCTTCGGCGAGGACGTCTTCCAGGTGACCGACCTGGTCGAGAAGCCGGACACCGCCGAGGCCCCGTCCAACTACGCGGTCATCGGCCGGTACGTCCTCGACCCGTCGGTCTTCGACGTGCTGCGCGAGACCCCGCCCGGCCGCGGCGGCGAGATCCAGCTCACCGACGCCCTGCGCGAGCTGACCACCCGCGACGCCGCCTCCGGCGGCACGGTGCACGGCGTGCTCTTCAAGGGCCGCCGCTACGACACCGGCGACCGCGCCGACTACCTGCGCGCTATCGTCCGTCTGGCCTCCGAGCGCGAGGACCTCGGCCCGGACTTCCGCACCTGGCTGCGCGAGTTCGTCGCCTCCGAGCTGCAGGACTGACACACCGACAGAGAGCGAGCGCGCCGATGACCGGGTCCACGGAGAGCGGTACCACCCCCGCAGCCTGCTGCGACGGCTCCGCGGACCCGGCCCCGGCCGCCCGCCCCGCGTCCCGCCCCGCCGACCGTCCGGACACCCTCTGGACGGTCGACGAGCACCTCGCCGACGTCCTGGCCGCCGTCGGCCCGCTGCCCGCGATCGAGCTCCAGCTGCTCGACGCGCAGGGCTGCCGGCTGGCCGAGGACGTGCTCGCCGAGGGCGACCTGCCGCCCTTCGACAACAGCTCGATGGACGGCTACGCCCTCCGCACCGCCGACACCGACGGCGCCACCACGACCTACCCCTCGGTGCTCACCGTGGTCGGCGACATCGCCGCCGGCGCCGACGAGCTCCCCAGGGTCGGCCCCGGCCAGGCCGCCCGGATCATGACCGGCGCCCCCGTCCCGCCCGGCGCCCAGGCCGTCGCCCCGGTCGAGTGGACCGACGGCGGCACCGGCACCGGCCGCGCCGCCGACGCGATGACCGCCGCCCCCGTCGAGGGCGAGGAGGTCCGGGTGCTGCGCCCGGTCGCCGAGGGCGCGCACATCCGCCGCCGCGGCAGCGACGTCACCGCCGGGGACCGGGTGCTGACCGCCGGCACCCGGCTCGGCCCCGCCCAGCTCGGCCTGCTCGCCGCGATCGGCCGGGCCACCGTCACCGTCCGCCCGCGGCCGCGGGTCGTGGTGCTCTCCACCGGCAGCGAACTGGTCCAGCCCGGCGAACCGGTCGGCCCCGGGCAGATCGCCGACTCCAACAGCTTCACCCTCACCGCCGCCGCCCGGGACGCCGGCGCGATCGCCTACCGGGTCGGCGGCGTCCCCGACGACGCGGCCCGGCTGCGCGCCGTCCTGGAGGACCAGCTCGGCCGGGCCGACCTGATCGTCACCAGCGGCGGCGTCAGCGTCGGCGCCTACGACGTGGTCAAGGAGGTCTTCGCCGAGTACGGCGGGGTGGACTTCCGCCGGCTGCGGATGCAGCCCGGCAAGCCGCAGGGCTTCGGCCGGATCGGCCCCGGCGCGGGCGTGCCGCTGCTGGCCCTGCCCGGCAACCCGGTCAGCGCGTACATCTCCTTCGAACTCTTCGTCCGCCCGGCGATCCGCGCGATGCTCGGCGCCGAGGACGTCCACCGCCCGGTGGTCCGGGCGCACTGCCCGGTCGCGCTGCGCTCGCCGGGCGGCCGCCGGCAGTTCCTGCGCGGCCGGTACTCGGCGGCCGACGGCCTGGTCGAGCCGGTCGGCGGCGCGGAGTCGCACCTGGTCGGCGCGCTGGCCCGGGCCGACTGCCTGATCGTCCTCCCCGAGGACGTCACCGCGCTGCCCGCCGGCGCCGAGGTCGAGGTCGTCCTGCTCGGCTGAGCCGCGCCCCGAACTCCGAGGCGCGGACGGGCTCGTCTCACCGGCGCGGCCCGTCCCGCACCCCGGCCGGAACGGGGGGTACGGTAGCGCGGTATTCGACCTGCGCGCCCCTCTGGAGCCACCCGTGACCACCTCACCACCCGGCGACCGCCTCACCCACGTCGACGACCAGGGCGCGGCCCGGATGGTCGACGTCTCCGCGAAGGACGTGACCGCGCGGACCGCCGTCGCGGCCGGCCGGGTCACGGTCGCCCCGCGCGTGGTCGAGCTGCTGCGCGGCGCGGGCGTGCCCAAGGGCGACGCCCTCGCGGTGGCCCGGATCGCCGGGATCATGGGCGCCAAGAAGACCCCCGAGCTGATCCCGCTCTGCCACCCGATCGCGGTCTCCGGCGTCAAGGTCGAGCTGACCGTCGCCGACGACGCGGTGGAGATCACCGCCACCGTGAAGACCACCGACCGGACCGGCGTCGAGATGGAGGCGCTCACCGCCGTCGCGGTGGCCGGGCTCACCGTGATCGACATGGTCAAGGCCGTCGACAAGGGCGCCGCCATCGAATCCGTCCGGGTGCTGACCAAGACCGGCGGCAAGAGCGGCGACTGGACCGCCCCGGAGGTCCCGGCGTGAGCGGCCCGGTGGTGCGCGCGCTGGCCGTCACCGTCTCCAACCGGGCCTCGGCCGGGGTGTACCAGGACAAGGGAGGCCCGCTGCTGGTCGAGGGCCTGCGGGCGATGGGCTTCAGCGCCGACGGCCCCCGGGTGGTCCCGGACGGCGAGCCCGTCGAGGCGGTGCTGCGGGAGGCTGTCGCGGCCGGCTACGACGTGGTGCTCACCACCGGCGGCACCGGCGTCTCCCCGATGGACCTCACCCCCGAGATGACCGCCCGGGTCCTCGACCGCGAGATCCCCGGCATCCCTGAGGCGATCCGGGCGTACGGACGCGACAAGGTGCCGACCGCCGCGCTCTCCCGCGGGCTGGCCGGCCTCGCCGGACGTACCCTGATCGTCAACCTGCCGGGTTCGACCGGCGGGGTCCGGGACGGCCTGGCCGTGCTGGCGCCGCTGCTCGCGCACGCCGTCGACCAGCTCGCCGGCGGCGACCACCCCCGGCCCGACGCACCAGCTTCCGGGAGCGCGCACTGAACGCCGGCTGGCCGGTAGAACTCCACGAGGGGGACGTCGCGCTGCGCCCGATCCGGGTCCGCGACCAGCGCGACTGGCAGGAGGTCAGCCGCCGCAACCGGGACTGGCTGCGGCGCTGGGAGGCCACCGTGCCGCCCGGCCCGGCCGGCCTCGCGGCGGGCCCGCGGCCCACCTACCGGCAGATGGTCCGCTACCTGCGCGGCGAGGCCTCGGCCGGCCGGATGCTGCCCTTCGTGGTGCTCTACAAGGGCCAGCTGGTCGGCCAGCTGACCGTCGGCGGGATCACCTGGGGCTCGATGTGCTCGGCCAACGTCGGGTACTGGGTCGACGAGGCGGTGGCCGGGCGGGGCATCATGCCGACCGCCGTGGCGCTCTCGGTGGACCACTGTTTCCGCACCCTCGGGCTGCACCGGATCGAGGTGTGCATCCGGCCGGAGAACGTCCCGAGCCGGCGGGTGGTGGAAAAGCTCGGCTTCCGCTCGGAGGGAATGCGGCCGCGCTATCTGCACATCGACGGGGACTGGCGGGACCACCTGGTGTTCGCCCTCACCGCCGAGGAGGTCCCGGAGGGGATGCTGGAGCGCTGGCGGTCACTCAGCTCGGGCCGCCGTCCGAGAAATTGAATGTATGTTCGAAAGAAATATCGATATGGCATCGACGCGGCGACGGACGGGCACAAATACCGGCAAAATAGTCGGAGAATCAGCTTGATCACACGACACGCCGTGCCAAATTGCTACCGGCCCTTCTCCCACGCCCGTACGGTGTGAAACGTGAGCAGTAGCGGCCTTATCTACGCCGTCATCGTAGGGGCCTGGGCCGCCTATCTGGTGCCGATGTGGCTCCGCAGGCAGGACGAGCTCAACGAGGCGCGCCCGACGGAACGCTTCAGCACCGCCATCCGCCTGCTGGCCGGGCGTTCGGCGCTGGAGCGGCGGGCGTCCCGGGCCCTGGGCGACGAACCGCGTGACGACGAGCAGGACAGCAGCGACGGCCCTCCCGAACGGGACGCGGCCGCCTCCGGCGACCCCGCGTCCGGACCGGTGGAGCCGGAGCCAGGGCCGGTGCCGCGGCCGGCCGACCGGCCCGAGGCCCGTGCCGGGTCGGACGCCGGCGGTGCCGAGCGCCGGGCCCGGCTGCTGGCCCGGCGGCGCCGGATGGTCACCGTCCTCTTCCTGGCCTTCGCGGTGGGCGCGGTGGTCGCGGCGGTGGCCGGACTCGCCTTCCTCTGGGTCCCCGCCGTCCCGGCCGTCCTGCTCACCCTCTACATCGGGCACCTGCGCCGGCTGGAGCGCCAGCGGTACGCGGTGAAGCTGGACCGGGCCCGTGCCGCCCAGGCGGCCGAGCGGCTGCGCAAGCGCGAGCAGCAGCGGGCCGAGGCTGCCCGGACGGCCGCTCCGGCCGCTGAGCCGGCTCCCGTCGCCGAACCGGTGGCCGAGGCGCCCGCCGGGCGCGGCCGCCCGCACCTGCGGCTGGCCACCGAGGCCGACGCGGCCCGGGCCTCCGCCGAGGCCGCCGGGCCCGCCGGTTCCGCCGCCGTCTCGGCTTCGGCGGTGGCGGAGGCGACCGAGCACGAGGAGTGGGTCGACGGCATGCGCGAGCGCGGCGCGGCCGGCCCGGACTCCTGGGAGCCGGTGCCCGTCCCGCTGCCGACCTACGTGACCGCGCCGGTGGCCCCCCGGGTCAGCCGCGGCCTCGACCTGTCGGCCCCCGGCACCTGGAGCGCCGGCCGTCCGGCGGAGAGCCGCAACACCCCGCTCTTCGACCAGTACGCCGAGCCCGCCGCGCCGGAGTCCCGCCCCCGCGCCGCCAACGAGTGACCGCCCGGGGGTGGCCCGCCGCCCCCGCGACCGCGTCTCCCGCACAGCGCCCGCCGACCGTCGGCGGGCGCTGTGCCGTCTCCTCCGCCGGTGACCCGGCCCGCCTCCCGCCGGCGCCGACGTGGGGGTCCGGACCGGGGGCGGAGGGGGGTGGTCACGAGGCACCTCGGAAAGGTGCTAAAGTTTCTTCTTGTTGGGGCTGTGGCGCAGTCCGGTAGCGCACCTCGTTCGCATCGAGGGGGTCAGGGGTTCGAATCCCCTCAGCTCCACCCAACGGAAGTCCCGCCCGATCACTGATCGGGCGGGACTTCTGCGTTGTGGGGGTGCGTCGGCTGGCGGGGGGTCAGCCGGGGGCGCGGCGGGGGCGGTTCGGCGGGGTGTGAGACGGATCACCCGCGGACCACCCCGGGGTCACTCGCGGGTCACTCGCGGGTCACTCGCGGGTCACTCACGGACCAGGAGCACCGTGCAGGGGGCGTGGTCGACGCAGTGCAGGGCGACCGTGCCGAGCGGGGCGCCGGGTGGGGCGGAGCGGCCCCGGGAGCCGATCACCAGGGCGCGGGCGCCCGCCGCGGCGGCCACCAGGGCGGGTCCGGGGCGGCCGGCCGGGAGGCGGCGGCGGACGGCGGTCGCGGGGGAGAGGACGGCGGCCAGCGTCTCGTCCAGGATCGCGGCGGCCCGGCGCTCCGCGGCGAAGCCGTCCAGCGGGGGCGGGACGAGGCCGGTGGGGTCGAACAGGGCGGGGAACTCCCAGACGCTCACCGCCTCCAGGGGGCCGCCGGTGAGGGCGGCGAGCCGGGCGGCCCAGCGGACGGCGGCGCGGGAGAGCGGGGAGCCGTCCACGCCGACCACGATCCTGCCGTCCGGCTGCTCGGGCACGGTTCGAGCGTAGGGCGGCGGGGGAGCCACGGCGAGGGGAGCGGCGGAACGCCCGAGGGCCGGCCCGGAGCGATCCTCCGGGCCGGCCCTCGGGGGGTCGGACGGTCAGGACTGGCCGGAGCCCGCGTACGGGCCCGGCTGCGGGGCGCCGGACTGCGGCGGGACCGAGCCGTAGCGGGCCGGACGGCGGCCGCGCGGGTGGCGGGTGAGGGTGTAGCCCGCGACGCCCGCCAGGGCCGCCAGGGCGCCACCGGCCAGGGTCCAGAACCAGCGGCTGTTCCAGCCGGAGAACCAGCCCGTGTACCAGTGCTCCTCGGGCTCCTCCGGGGCGGCCGCCTTGGCGGTCGCGGCGCCGCCGCCGGCCGGCGGGACCAGCGGGGCCTTCAGCTCGCCGCCCTCGGGCTGGGCGTTGTCGGCGTCGCCCTTGGCGGTGACGTGCAGCTGCACCGAGGCGGCCAGGCCGAGGTCCTGCTGCGGGGCGTCGGCGACCGAGAGCCGGACGTAGTAGGTGCCCGGGAGCGGGTCGCCGGACCACGGCTCGGCCCAGGAGCGGACCTCGCGCAGGGTGCAGCTGAGCGCCAGCGAGCCGGTGGCCGGATCGGCGGTCGCGTTCTGGACGCCGGCGGTGCAGGACTGGCGGCGGCGCAGCCCGTCGAACACCTCGACGCTCCAGCTCTGCGGGCCGTGCCGGTCGGCGGACGGGGCCAGGCCGACGGTCAGCTCGACCTTCGGGGTCTGGCCCTCGGCGGCGCCGAACGCCCAGTACAGGTAGTCGCCGGTGGAGGCGGCGACGTCGGCGTCCTGGCCGGGGGACAGGTTGACGGCGGTCAGGTAGGAGGTGCCGGCCTTGTTGGCCGGGGCCGGGGTGCCGCTCGCGCTCGGCGAGGGCGAGGCGGCCGAGGCGGCCGGGGCCGTCACGGCGAGCGCCGGGAGCAGGGCCAGCGCGGCCAGGGCGGTGCGGAAGGACGTACGCATGGTCAGTTCTCCTGCCAGACAGCGATCCGCCAGCGCGCGATCCAGCCGAACAGCAGGCCGGTCAGCAGGCCGGCCAGGGTGAGCACGAGCAGCAGGATCCAGCCGCGGCCGAGGCCCATCGCCGGGCCGTCCGGGGCGGGGGAGGCGGCGGTCAGGTCGACCGTCAGCTCCAGCGGCAGCCCGGGGTCGGCGGCGACGCCGGCCTGCGGGGCCAGCGAGTTGGAGACCACCAGGCAGACGGTGGTCTCCGGCTTGCCGCTCGGCGAGGCGGACGGGGTCGCGGTGGCGTAGCCCTTGGAGTCGTCGGTGGACCAGCGCAGGCCGGCCGAGACCACGTCGGTGCGGCTGCTGCCGGCGTCGGTGCCGCGCACCAGTTCCTGGCCGGTGGCGCTGGTGGCCTGGAGCAGGACGCCGTAGTCGCGGGCCACCGGGCGGTCCAGGGCGACGCTGACCGAGGCGCGCAGCTCCTGGCCGGCCTTGACCGGGATCCGGTAGACGCGGTGCTCGGAGAACTTCTCGCGGTCGCTGTAGACGCCGGGGGTGAGGACCGGCGCGGACTCGCACTTGTCGGTGCCGGCGGTCTTCACCGGGGTCACCGTGTAGGTGTCGTTGGAGCGGTCGACCAGCTGCTTCACCTTCTCGGTGAGCTGCTCCTGGGTGCGCACGTCGGTGTAGGTGCCGCCGGTGGCGTTGGCGATGCAGAGCAGCTGCTGGCGGGTCTTGTCGTCGTGGGCCAGGCCCAGGGTGTCGACCACCAGGTGGATGCCCTGGGAGGCGAGTTCGCGGGCGACATCGCACGGGTCCGGCGGGGCGCAGGAGTCCTCGCCGTCGGTGATCAGCACCACCCGGCGGGTGGTCTCGCCCTTGCCGAGGTCCTGGGCGGCGCCGCGCAGGGCCAGGCCGATCGGGGTGAAGCCGGTGGGCCGCAGGGTGGCGACGGCGGTCTTGGCCTCGGTCTTGTTGGTCTTGCCGACCGGGAAGAGCTGCTTGGTGTCCTGGCAGCCCTGGGCCTTGTCGGTGCCGGGGTAGTTGGCGCCGAGGGTGCGGATGCCGAAGTCGGTCTCGGCCGGCAGGGCGTCGATCACGTCGTTCAGCGACTGCTGGGCCACCGAGATGCGGGTCTTGCCCTGGATGTCGGCCTCGCGCATGGAGCCGCTCACGTCCAGTACGAGGTCGACCCGGGGGGCCTCCTTGCCGGCGGCGCCGGCTGATGGTTCGTCGGCATGGGCGGGCAGGCCGCTGAGCAGGGCCCCGCCCGCTATCGCCAGGGCGGCCAGCAGGCTGCCGAGCCTGGCTTTGGGTCGTCGTCCGGTATTCACGCGCCGATCCTAGGGACCATCAGTTCGCGGTGGCCAACGCGGGAAGGGGCGTGCGCAGGCGTACGGGCCGGGCGGAGACGGGGCGGGACACACCGGGTGAATAAGGCGATACATATGGATAGTGCTCGTTAGGGTGACGAATCGACGCCCGCACCAGGGGAAGGACCCGCCCCGTGAGAACCGCCGGCCGGTCGCGCCGGACGGTGGCGACCCGGCGCAACACCGAACTCGCGCTGGTCCTGGCCGCCGTGCTGCTCGCCGTGCTCGGCTACGCCGAGGTGGGGCTCAACATCGACGGCACGGTCCCCGCCGACGCGGGCGAGTACGGGGCCGCGCTCGGGGTGCTCGCGCTGGTGGCGCACGCGGTGGTGCGCTGGCGGGCGCCGTACGCCGACCCGCTGCCGCTGCCGATCGGGGTGCTGCTGAACGGCATCGGACTGGTCGTCATCTACCGGCTGGACCGGGTCACCCCGGGGAACGCGGCGCCCACCCAGCTGCTCTGGTCCACGCTCGGCGTCGGCCTGTTCATCCTGGTGCTGCTCCTGCTGCGGGACCACAAGCGGCTGCAGCGGTACGCCCACATCGGGGCGCTGCTGGCGCTGGTCCTGCTGGTGCTGCCGATCTTCTTCCCGCCGGTGTACGGCTCGCGGATCTGGATCACCGTCGGGTCGCTCTCCTTCCAGCCGGGGGAGTTCGCCAAGATCCTGCTGGCGGTCTTCTTCGCCGCCTACCTGGCGGTGCACCGGGACGGGCTGGCGCTCACCGGGCGGCGGGTGTGGGGGTTCCGGCTGCCACCGGGGCGGGTGCTCGCGCCGGTGCTGGTGGTCTGGGCGGCCTTCGTCGGGGTGCTGGTGCTGGAGACCGACCTCGGCACCTCACTGCTCTTCTTCGGCCTCTTCGTGGTGATGCTGTACGTGGCCACCGCGCGGACCGGCTGGATCGCCATCGGGCTGTTCCTGGCCGCGGTGGCGGCGGTCGGGGTGGGCTCGCTCTCGCCGCACGTGCACAGCCGGGTGAACGACTGGCTGGACCCGCTCGGCTCGATCGCCGCCGGGCGCGGCGCCAACCAGATCGCCCAGTCGCTGTTCGCCTTCGCCTGGGGCGGCGAGCTGGGCGCCGGGCTGGGCAACGGGCACTCCGCGCTGATCGGCTTCGCCGCCAAGTCGGACTTCATCCTCGCCACCATCGGCGAGGAGCTCGGGCTGACCGGGCTGATCGCGGTGTTCCTTCTGTACGCGCTGCTGATCTCGCGCGGCTTCCGGACCGGGATCGCGCTGCGCGACCCGTTCGGACGGCTGCTGGCGATCGGGCTGGCGGCGCTGGTCGGCCTGCAGGTGTTCGTGGTGGCCGGCGGGGTCCTGGACCTCATCCCGCTGACCGGGATGACGCTGCCGTTCGTCGCCCAGGGCGGCTCCTCGGTGGTCACCAACTGGATCATCGTCGCGCTGCTGGTGCGGATGAGCGACATCGCCCGGCGGCCCGTCCCGGAGGAGGCCCGATGACACTCCGTCCCGTGCGGGGGTCGCGGCGGCGGTGGCCGCTCAGGCGGCGGCGGGGGAACGGCCGGCCCGGGAACGGGCCGCAGGGGCTGCCGGGGATCTCGGTCACCGGGCGCCGGGCCGGCACCTTCTGCCTCCTGCTGATCGTGGCGCTGTGCGTCCAGGCCACCCGGGTGCAGGTGTTCCGGGCGGGGGAGCTGGACCACAACAGCGCCAACCAGCGGCTCACCGTCGAGCGCTACTCCCAGCCGCGCGGCGGCATCCTGGTCGGCGCCGAGACCGTCACCGGGTCCCGGCCCACCGGCGGGCGCTACGACTACAAGCGGACGTACACCGACGGCCCGCTGTACGCGGCGGTCACCGGCTACTCCTCGCAGACCTACGGCAACACCCAGCTGGAGGGGACCGAGGACGCGCTGCTCTCCGGCACCGACAGCCGGCTGGCGAGCTGGGCGGTCTGGGACGCGGTGGCCCGTCGGCAGAACCCGGGCGGGGACGTCCGGACCACCATCGACCGGGCCGCCCAGCAGGCCGCGATGCGCGGGCTCGACGGGCAGAAGGGGGCGGTCGCCGCGATCGAGCCGGCCACCGGGCGGATCCTGGCGCTGGCCTCCACCCCCTCGTACGACCCGGGGAGCTTCGCCGGCGCCTCCGCCGACGACCAGGAGGCCTGGAACCGGCTGCAGGCCGACCCCGACCAGCCGATGCTCAACCGGGCGCTGCGGCAGACCTACCCGCCCGGCTCGACCTTCAAGGTGGTCACCGCGGCGGCGGCGCTGGAGCACGGGGTGGTCACCGACATCGACGCGCCGACCGACGCGCCCTACCCGTACGTCCTGCCGGGGACCACCACGCCGCTGGTCAACGACACCCGGGCCTGCGACGAGCCCGGGCAGTCGCTGGACACCGCGATGGTCCTCAGCTGCAACACCGTGCTCGGCCACCTCGGGGTGCGGGTCGGGCTGCCGGACATGGTCGCGATGGCGGAGTCCTTCGGCTTCAACGAGGCGCGGCTGGACACGCCGGTGCGGGCGGCCCGGTCGAACTTCGACACCGCGATGGACCGCTCGCAGCTGGCGCTCTCCTCGATCGGCCAGTTCGACACGGCCGCCACCCCGCTGGTGATGGCGATGGTCGCGGCGGGCGTCGCGAACAACGGCACCGTGATGCGTCCACAGCTCGTGGAGGAGCTGACGAAGGACGACGGCACCGCCGTGCAGCTGCTGAAGCCGACCGCGTACCGGCAGGCGATGAGCCCGGGCACGGCCGGGCAGGTGCAGCGGCTGATGACCGACGTGGTGGAGCGGGGCACCGGGCGCAACGCCCGGATCGGCGGCGCGGTGGTCGGCGGCAAGACCGGCACCGCCCAGCACGGGGTGGACAACAGCGGGATCCCGTACGCCTGGTTCATCTCCTGGGCGAAGCCGGCCGGCTCGGAGGCGGTGCCGCCGGTGGCGGTGGCCGTGGTGATCGCGGACAGCGACGCGACCGATGTCACGGGCGGCGGGCTGGCGGCCCCGATCGCGCGCTCGGTGATGCAGGCGGTGCTGGCCGGGTAAGCCCCTTACCCGCGTCGCTGACCTGCTGCTTTAGCTGCTCGATGGAAGATCCGCCGTTTGCGAAGTGTCCGGTTTGTACATGCCGATGCGACAGTTCGTACAATGCGCGGCGCCGGACTGTTCGTTTGCGACACTGGTGCTTTCGCGCGGTACTGTCCCATCTTTGTTCGGTTGGTCCCCGATGACACCCCTTGGCGCGTCGAGTGACCGGCCGCTAGGACACCCTCCCTCGCCTAGAAGGACCATCGTTTTGGCCAGCAACACCCTCGGCGCGCGCCTCACCCGGCGCAAGCCCGTCTCCACCCTGATCGCCGAGAGCGAGGGACACGACGGCCTGCCCGCCGGTGCGCCCGAGGAGGGCGGACGTTCCGGCATCCACCTGCGCCGCTCGATCGGGCTCTGGCAGCTGTCCGCGATCGGCATCGGCGCCACCATCGGCACCGGCATCTTCTTCGTGCTCAGCACCGCGGTGCCGTCGGCCGGCCCGGCCGTCATCCTCTCCTTCGTGATCGCCGCCGTCACGGCCGGCCTCACCGCGCTCTGCTACGCCGAGATGGCCTCCGCGATCCCGGTCTCCGGGTCCTCCTACTCGTACGCCTACGCCACCCTCGGCGAGGGCGTCGCCTTCGCGGTCGGCATCTGCCTGCTCATGGAGTACGGCGTCTCCGCCTCCGCGATCGCGGTCAGCTGGGCCGAGTACCTCAACAAGTTCTTCGACCTGGCGTTCGGGTTCCAGATCCCGGAGCAGCTCTCCGGCGCGCCCGGCGACGGCCACTGGTTCAACCTGCCGGCCCTGCTGCTGGTCGCCATGGTCTGCTTCCTGCTGGTCCGCGGTGTCAGCGAGTCGGTCAAGGTCAACGCGGCCATGGTCGGCATCAAGATCCTGATCCTGATCCTGTTCATCGGCGTCGCGCTGACCGGCTTCCACTCCGGCAACCTGACCCCGTTCATGCCGCTGGGCATCGGGGGCGTGCAGCTCGCCGCCTCCAGCATCTTCTTCTCGTTCATCGGCCTGGACGCCGTGTCCACCGCCGGCGAGGAGGTCAAGAACCCGCGCCGCACCCTGCCGATGGCGATCATCATCTCGCTGGTCGTGGTCACCCTGCTGTACATCCTGGTGGCCCTCGCCGGCATCGGCGCCCAGCCCTGGGAGAAGTTCGACGGCCAGGAGGCCGGCCTCGCCCAGATCCTGCAGGACATCACCGGCCAGAGCTGGCCGGCCATGGTCTTCGCGATCGGCGCGATCATCTCGATCTTCTCGATCACCCTCGTGGTGATCTACGGCCAGACCCGCATCCTGTACTCGATGGGCCGCGACGGCATGCTGCCCAAGCGCTTCGCCCAGCTCTCGCCGCGCACCGGCACCCCGGTCTGGAACACCATCGTGGTCGGCCTCGGCGTCGGCGCGCTGGCCGCCTTCGTCCCGCTCAACGTGCTGGCCGACATCACCAGCCTGGGCACCCTGATCGCCTTCTCAGTGGTCTCGATCGGCGTGATCGTGCTCCGCCGCACCCAGCCCGACCTGCCGCGCGGCTTCAAGGTCCCCGGCTACCCGGTCGTCCCGCTGCTCAGCGTCGGCTTCTGCGGCTACCTGATCACCGGCCTGCACGCGGACACCTTCGAGGCCGGTGCGGTGGCCCTGGTGATCGCGGTGGCGGTGTACTTCGGCTACAGCATCAAGCACTCCAAGCTGGAGCGGGCCGGCGCCGAGCAGTCCGCCGAGCAGCCCGCCGAGGCCGCCGAGTCGTCCGAGACCAAGGCCGGCTGAGCCCCCGATGCGTCGGGAACGGGGCCGCCCGGGGACGATCCGTCCCGGGCGGCCCCGTTCGTGTCGGTGGACACTCGCGTCCCCGAGGTGGCGACAGGGCACCACCCCCGGCCATAACCTTCCACCATGGTGAGCACCCGCACGCCCGGCTACCCCCGCCCGCGCGGCCGCTTCACCGGCCGGGGCGCGACCCCGACGACGCCCTCCCCGGCCGGCCATCCGACCGGACCGGGCCGCCTGCGCGGCGGCCCGGCCCACCGTCCGTTCCCCCGCCAGCGCGGCCGGAACGGCCCACCGCCGCCGCCCGATCGGCTGATTCCGGCCCGGCTCGCCGGGCACCGCGGCGTCCAGCTGCTCGGCTGCCTGATCGCCGCCGGCTGGGCGGCCGGCTTCCCGCTCGTCTCCGACCTGGCCAACCAGCGCCTGTGGGGCTTCGTCGCCGCCCCCGCCTACCTGCTCGCCGGGCTGCTCTGCCTGGTCCTCCCGCGCCGCTTCGCCGCCCGCGCGGCCGCCGCGGTCGCCCTGCTCGGCGCCGTCCTGGTGCCGCTCGTGGTCCTCGTCCTGCAGGGCCGCCACCAGTCCGAGGTGATGGTGGTCGAACGCTCGGCGCACCTGCTGCTCACCACCGGGAGCCCCTACCTGCCGCACCCGGTGGTGGTCACCGACTACAACCCGTACCTGCCGGCGATGTCGCTGTTCGGGATGCCGCGCGCGCTGTTCGGCGACGGCAACGCGCTCGCCCGGCTCGCCGGGGACGCCCGGATCTGGTTCGCGGTGGCCTTCGTGGTCTGCCTGCTGGCGAGCTGGCGGCTGCTGCGGCCGACCCGGGACCGGGCGCCGCTGCTGCCGCTGACCGTGCTCACCGCCTCGCCGCTGATCGCGCTGGCGCTGGTCGGCGGCGGCGTGGACCTGCCGCTGATCGGGCTCTGCTGCCTGGCCATGGCACTGGCCGAACGGGACCGCACGATCGCCGCCGGACTGGTGCTGGCGCTGGCCGGCACCCTGAAGTGGACGGTCTGGCCGGCCCTGCCGGTGGCCGTCCTGCTGCTCTGGCGGCTCTACGGGCGGCGCCCGGCCGCCCGGGCCGGGCTGACCGCGCTCGGCGCCGCGCTGGCGGTCATGGTGCCGTACGTACTGGCCCGGGGCGAGGAGCTGCGCGAGCAGGTGGTGCGGTTCCCGCTCGGGCTGACCGCGATCCAGACGCCGGCCGGCAGCCCGCTGCCCGGCAAGGTGCTGGCCGGCTTCGGACCGACCGGGCACACCGCCTCGCTGGTGCTGCTGACCGTCGGCGGGCTCGGGGTGACGGTCTGGCTGCTGGCCCGGCCGCCGGTCTCCGCGATCGCCGCCGCCGACCTGCTGGCCGTCGGGCTGGCGATCGCCTTCATGCTGGCCCCGGCCGGGCGGTTCGGCTACCTGGCGCTGCCGGCGGTGCTGATGATCTGGCCCCGGCTGGCCGCCCGGCGCTGGAGCGGCCGGCTGCCCGTCCCGTCCGCCTGCCTGCTGGCAACACCGGAGCCCGCCCTGCCGAGACGGTAGGACGGGCTCCGGGATGATGTTCGGCGGGTTCCACCCGACGGGTTCTAGCGGTTGCCGGCGGCCTTGATGACCGAGGCGACGGCCGGGCCGGCCGCCTCCACGCCGTGGCCGCCGCCCTCGACCTCGGAGGCGACCGCGAGGTTGCCCCGGTAGGCGGTGAACCAGCTGTTGGTGGTGGCGATGCCGGTGGCCTCGGCGGAGCCGGTCTTGGCGCCCGCGTTGTCGGAGATCCCGGCCATCACGTCCTTGGCGGTGCCGTCCTTGGCGGTGGCGGCCATCATGGCCTTCAGCTTCGCGTCCACGTCCGCGGACATGTCCCGGGGGGCCTTCTGCTGCGGCAGCTCGGCCACCAGGATCGGCTGCTTGAAGCTGCCGCTCTGCACGGTGGCGGTGACCGAGGCGATGGCCAGCGGGTTCATCTGGACCTTGCCCTGGCCGATCGACTGCATCGCCTGCTCGTCCTTGTTGGTGCCGGCGTCCGGCACCTTGGCGTCGAAGCTGGCCAGGCCGGTCTGCCAGTCCAGGCCGATGCCGTAGACGTCCTTGGCGGTGGCGGTCAGCCCGCCCGGCTTGAGGCTGGCCAGGCCCTGGTCGATGAAGGCGGTGTTGCAGGAGATCATGAAGTCCTGCTGGAGCGTGTTGTTCGGGTACGCGTCCGGGAAGGAGTTCGGGATCTTCTTCGGGTTGCTGCTCAGCGTCGGGCAGGGCACCACGGTGTCCGGGTTGACCCCGGCCTCCAGCAGCGCGGTGGAGGTGACGATCTTCATCGTCGAGCCCGGGGCGAGCTGGGCCTCGAAGGCGCGGTTCTGACCGGTCGTGGGGGAGTTGGCGAAGGCCAGGATCTGGCCGGTGCTCGGCTCGATCGCCATGATCGAGCCCTTCTTGCCGCCCAGGTCGGCCATCGCCTTCTCGGCCGCGGCCTGCAGGGTGGCGTCGATGGTCAGCTTGAACGGCTTCGCGGGCTTGGGGTCGACGATGGTGAACAGGCGGTCGGGCGTCGCCTTCTGGTCGGCCGGGTTGGTGATCACCACGCCGGTGCCGCCGTCGTTCTGGTCCTTGTTCTGGTCCGCGAGGGCCTTGGCGACCTTGGCCTGCGCGTTGGCGATCAGCGCCGGGGTGATCGACGGGCTGTTCAGCGCCTTGTTGTTGCGGTCCACCACGTTGCCGGTCAGCACCGGCAGCGGCTGGACGGAGATCGTCTCGCCCTCGCCCAGGTGCGGGTGGATCACGGTCGGCGCCCAGTGCACGGCCGGGGTGTCGTCGCTCATCTTCACGACGCCGAGGAAGCCGTTGTAGTCCCAGACCCGGTTGGTGCCCTCGAACTCGGCGCGGGCCTTGAAGCCCATCAGCACGCCGGTCGGGGCCGCCGAGGCGGAGGGGGAGGCGGCGGGCGCGGCGGTGTCGCCGGCGGCCGGGGTGGCCGGGGCGGTGGTGGCCGCGCCGGGGGTCTTGGCGGCGGGCGCCGGGGTGCCGGTGGAGGTGGCGAAGGCCGCCGGGGAGGCCGGGCCGGACGGCGCCAGGGTCAGCCCGCTCGGCTTCACCTGGTCCCGGAAGGCGGTCAGCGCGGCGGTCGCGGCCGTCGGGTCGTCGGTCAGCGACGCGGCCTTGGCGAGGTCGCCGGCCGCCCAGGCCGCCAGGAAGTCCTTGGCGCCGGCCGCCGCCTGCTCGGCGGTCGGAGGCTCGGCGACCACCGTGCGCGCCTTCTTGGCCGCCGGAGTGTCCTTGTCGCCGGAGCCGCCGACGAGGCTGTACGCCCCGTAGCCGCCCGCCGCGAGCATGGCGACGGCCACGCCGGTGATGATGCCGGTCTTCGCGCCATTGCGCATGGTGCTGCTCCCCCAAGGGTCGGGCGATCGGGCCGCAGCCGGAGGTGGCCGGATGCGCGTTCGGAGCCCAGCCTAGGCAGGCGAAGTCCGTGCGCCGACGAAAGGGCCGGGTCTTGTGACGGATCTGGTACGTGCCGCGCACCACTCCGGTACGCTTCGCCGCCCCTCGTCCGACCTCGCGTCCGGCCCCTCTCCCGGCCCTTCGCCCTCGCCTGCTCCGCTCCCGTCAGATCCAGCTGGTGAACCACATCCGCTGGCGCCAGTCCTCCATCGGGATTGTCTCGCCGGTGTACAGCGGGTGGAAGAAGAGGAAGTTCCACATGATCAGCAGGACCACCAGGCCGGCCGCCGTCGAGCCGATGATCCGGCGGTCCCGGGACGCGCCCGTGGGCCCGATCAGCGCCCCGACCAGCATGGTCACCGCGAGCACCAGGAACGGCACGAAGCAGACCGCGTAGAACAGGAAGATCGTCCGGTGCTGGTAGGCGAACCACGGCAGGTAGCCGGCCGCCAGCCCGCACAGCACCGCGCCGGCCCGCCAGTCGCGCCGGGCCACCCACCGCCACAGGCAGTAGACCAGGGCGATCACGCCGGTCCACCAGAGCAGCGGGGTGCCGATGCCCAGCACCTCGCGGGCGCACTCGCTCACCGTGCAGCCGGCCTGGCCCTGCTTCGGGGACTCGTAGAAGAAGGAGACCGGCCGGCCCAGCACCAGCCAGCTCCACGGGTTCGACTGGTAGGTGTGCGGGTCGCTCAGGTGGGTGTGGAAGTCGTAGACCGTCGAGTGGTAGTGCCAGAGCGCGCGCAGGCCCTCCGGGATCCACGGGTAGTCGGTGGACCGGCCGACCGCCCAGTCCCGGCCGTAACCGCCCTGGTTGGGCACGGTGCTGCTGGCGAACCAGCCCCACCACGAGGTGATGTAGACGACCACCGAGACGCCGACGATCGAGACGAAGGCGGGCACCGCGTCCCGGATCGCCGTCCAGCGGAACGGGCGGTCGGCGCCGGCCAGCCGCCGCGCGCCCGCGTCCCAGAGCACCGTCAGCAGACCGAAGGCGGCCGCCACGTACAGGCCGCTCCACTTGGTCGCGCAGGTCAGGCCGACGCAGACGCCGGCCGCGATCCGGTACGGGCGCCAGCCCAGGTTGAGCCGGTGCGCGAAGCGCGCGTCCGGGGCGCCGTCGGTGTGCGCCGTGAGCCTGGCGGCGATCCGGGCCCGGGTGTGGTCGCGGTCCAGCAGCAGGCAGCCGAAGGCGGCGAGGATCCAGAACATCACCACGAGGTCCAGCAGCGCCGAGCGGCTGAGCACGAAGTGCAGACCGTCCACGGCGAGCAGCAGGCCCGCCACGCAGCCCAGCAGGGTCGAGCGGAACAGCCGGCGGGCGATCCGGGCCACCATCAGCACCGACAGGGTGCCGAGCAGGGCCACCCCGAACCGCCAGCCGAACGGGTTCATCCCGAACAGCTGCTCGCCGGCGCCGATGATCCACTTGCCGACCGGCGGATGCACCACGTACGAGGGGTTCGGCCGGTACGGGACCGCCGAGCCCGCCATGATCTGCTCGTTGGCGCCGTCCGGCCAGCTGATCTCGTAGCCGCCGTGCCAGAGCGCGTAGGCGTCCTTGGCGTAGTACGTCTCGTCGAAGATGATCGCGTTCGGCTCGCCCAGGCCGGAGAACCGCAGCACCCCGGCGAACAGCGCCACCGCGAGCGGGCCCAGCCAGCCGGCCCAGCGGCAGAGCCAGGACCAGAGCGGCGCCGGCAGGGCCAGGCCCAGGCGCAGCAGCAGCGGGGACGGCGGGACGCGCTTCGGGGTGACGCCCGGGCCGTCCGGCATCGGCGGGACCAGGCGCTCGGCGAGCGGGACGGCGGGCGGCGGCGCGTAGCCGAACCGGGCCAGGCCGCGCAGCCAGGCGGAGCGGGGTGGGGGTATGGACTCCGCGGGGGCGGGTTCGCCGGGGCCGCCGGGGGTGTCGGGACCGCCGCCGGCGTCGCCGTCGGGGTCGCGCGGGGCCGGCAGGGTGGGTGACGACTGGTCCGTCAGGACCGGCACGCCGACGGCACCCCGCGCGGTGTGGTCTGTACCAGTGGGCGTCTGCGCCGCCGTGTCGCCGTTCATCCGCCACATGGTAGGGGTGCGTCGTGACCGGGGGACGGCTCCCTCCGAAGCTGCCCGAATCGTCACCAAAAGCGGGCGGCGGGCCAGGGTGTGTTCTGTGGGTCGAACCCGGGCTGACCGACAAGACACACCCCAGCTGCGAGGATGGGGCCTGTGACAGGAGTACTCGTTCTCGCAGGCACCCCCATCGGCGACGTCGCGGACGCCCCGCCCCGGCTGCTCACCGAGCTGGCCACGGCGGACGTCATCGCGGCGGAGGACACCCGGCGGCTGCGCCGGCTCACCCAGGCGCTCGGGGTGACCCCGACCGGGCGGGTCCTCTCCTACTTCGAGGGCAACGAGGTCGGCCGCACCCCCGAGCTCGTCGAGGCGCTGCTCGGCGGCGCCCGGGTGCTGCTGGTCACCGACGCCGGGATGCCGTCCGTCTCCGACCCCGGCTACCGGCTGGTCGCCGCCGCGGTCGCCGCCGACGTCAAGGTCACCGCCGTCCCCGGGCCGTCGGCGGTGCTTACCGCGCTGGCCCTGTCCGGGCTGCCGGTGGACCGCTTCACCTTCGAGGGCTTCCTGCCGCGCAAGACCGGCGACCGGGCCCGGCAGCTCGCCACCATCGCCGCCGAGCCGCGCACCATGGTGTTCTTCGAGGCCCCGCACCGGATCGCCGAGGCGCTCACCGCGATGGCCGAGGCGTTCGGCGCGGACCGGCCGGCCGCCGTCTGCCGCGAGCTCACCAAGACCTACGAGGAGGTCAAGCGCGGGCCGATCGGCGAACTGGCGGCCTGGGCGGCCGAGGGCGTCAAGGGCGAGATCACCGTCGTGGTGGCGGGCGCGCCGCCCGCCGCGCCGCAGGAGCTGACCCCGGCCGAACTGGCCCGGCTGGTGGCCGTCCGGGAGGAGGCCGGCGAGCGCCGCAAGGAGGCGATCGCGGCGGTCGCGGTCGAACTGTCGCTGCCCAAGCGGGAGGTCTTCGACGCCGTGGTGGCGGCCAAGAACGCGGCCGCGGGCTGAGCCCGGCCGGCGTCGGCGAACCGGCCTGAGCTGCGGGTACGTCCGGTTCGTGGACGAGGTTGCGGTCGGCCCGGGGGCGCGTACCTTGGAGAGAAGGCCCCGGGTAAACACCCGTCGAGCTGAAGTTTCGGTCGAGGATTCCGGACAGGATCCACCCTTTCGTATAGGGATTCCCAACCCGCCTCCAAGTCTTCACAAGACGGGCATCGCCGGGGGCGTTCCGGGCATTTCCTGGGATGGAAAGACCCAGCCGGGCGAGCGCCCGGCGGGCGCTGGGAGACGGCTATGAGCGACACGATCGGTAGCCCCCGCGGTGGCAACGCCCTGAGCGACCCTGGCCCGAGCGGCACCGGCCCGACCAGCCGGACGCACACTCCCGTCGAGACCGTCCGGGAGGCCTACTCCTTCGCGTGCCTGAGCTGCGGGTACGGCTGGGAGCAGGCGTACGACATCGAGCACCACGTGGCCCGGGACGGGCACGTCGTGATCGAGTACCACGCCAACGGTGTCCGGGTGCCGTCGCCGCTGCTCAAGCCGACCTGCCCGGGCTGCGGCGGCCACACCGTGCGGATCATGCGCGAGGGCCGGGTGGGCGTCGCCGACCAGCCCTGGCAGCACGCCCCCGGGTACGCGGCGCACGCCGAGCCGGCCGGGGCGCCGGCGGTGGCCCGGCCGGTCCGGTCCCGCGCGGCGGCCCCGGGTACGGCGGGTGCCCCGGCGGGCGGGTTCTGGGCGCGGTTCCGGGCGCGGCTGCGCGGCTGACGGCGGGTACCGCGGGTACCGCGGGTACGGCGGGTACCAGAGGCCGACGGCACGGGTGGCTCCTGGCCGTCGGCCCTCGCCGGTCCTCGTCGGTCGAGGCCGGGGCGCCCGCCCGACTAAGCTTTCGGACCATGGCGGCCACTGCAGACCACAGCACCACCGGGGTCACCACCCCCGCGTACTACGTCACCACCCCGATCTACTACGTCAACGATCGCCCCCACCTCGGCCACGCGTACACCACCGTGGCGGGCGACGTGCTGACCCGCTGGCACCGCCAGCGCGGCGAGCGGGTGTGGTACCTGACCGGCACCGACGAGCACGGTCAGAAGATCCTGCGCACCGCCGAGGCCAACGGCGTCACCCCGCAGGAGTGGTGCGACAAGCTGGTCGAAGAGGCCTGGAAGCCGCTCTGGCAGCACCTGGAGATCGCCAACGACGACTTCATCCGCACCACCCAGGAGCGGCACACCGCCCGGGTGCAGGAGTTCGTCCAGGACCTGTACGACAAGGGCGAGATCTACAAGGGCGGCTACTCCGGCCCGTACTGCGTCGGCTGCGAGGAGTACAAGCTCCCCGCCGACCTGCTCGACGGCGCCACCGAGGGCGAGAAGCTCTGCGCCATCCACAAGAAGCCGGTCGAGTGGCTGGAGGAGGAGAACTACTTCTTCCGGCTCTCCGCGTACGGCCCGAAGCTGCTGGAGTTCTACGCCGAGAACCCCGGCTTCATCGCCCCCGAGTCGGCCCGCAACGAGGTGCTGCGGTTCGTCGAGCAGGGCCTGCAGGACCTCTCCATCTCCCGCTCCACCTTCGACTGGGGCGTCCCGCTGCCCTGGGACGAGAAGCACGTCCTCTACGTGTGGGTGGACGCCCTGCAGAACTACATCACCGCGGCCGGCTACGGCGCCGACCCGGAGCGGTTCGCCGAGCTGTGGCCGGCCTCGGTGCACCTCGTCGGCAAGGACATCCTCCGCTTCCACGCGGTGATCTGGCCCGCCATGCTGATGGCTGCCGGCCTCCCGCTGCCCAAGCGGGTCGTCGCCAACGGCTGGCTGATGGTCGGCGGCGAGAAGATGTCCAAGTCCAACCTGACCGGCATCGCGCCCACCGACCTCACCTCGCACTTCGGCGTGGACGCCTACCGCTACTACTTCCTGCGGGCGATCCCGTTCGGCACCGACGGCTCGTTCTCCTGGGAGGACTTCACCGCCCGGTACACCTCCGAGCTCGCCAACGACTTCGGCAACCTCGCCTCCCGGCTGGCGGCCATGGTCGGCAAGTACTTCGACGGCTCGCTGCCCGCCTCGGCCGCCCACGGCGACGCCGAGCAGGCCGTCGCCGACGGCCTCGCGGCGGCGGTCGCCACCGCCGACCGCAAGATCGGCGAGGAACTCGACTTCGCCGGCGGGCTCGCGGCCGTCTTCGACTTCGTCAAGCAGGTCAACGGCTACCTCACCGAGCAGGAGCCGTGGAAGGTCGCCAAGGACGACAGCGAGGCGGGCCGCGCCCGGCTGGCCACCATCCTCTACACCGCCGCCGAGTCGCTGCGGGGCACCGCCGTCCTGCTCAACCCGGTCATGCCGACGACCGCCGAGAAGCTCTGGGACTCGCTCGGCGCGGCCGAGGGCCTGGGCCCGCTGGCCGGCCAGACCGTCGCCGACGCGGCGAGCTGGGGCCGGCTGCCCGCCGGCGCCACCGTCACCAAGGGCGAGATCCTGTTCCCGCGGCTCGAAGAGAAGCCGGCCGCGTCCTGATGGTTCGGAGGGACCACCGCTGATGGCCAAGAAGGACGACGACCGGTCGACCCCGCCGCCGCTGCCCGCCCCGCTGGCCGTGGCGGTCGCCGACTCGCACACCCACCTGGACATGCAGTCCGGCACCCCCGCCGAGGGCCTGGCCCGCGCCGCCTCGGTCGGGGTCACCGCCGTCGTCCAGGTCGGCTGCGACGTGCCCGGCTCGCGCTGGGCCGCCGAGCTGGCGGCCCAGTACGAGCAGGTGCACGCGGCCGTCGCCCTGCACCCCAACGAGGCGCCGCGGATCTTCCTCGGCGACCCCGACGGGTGGTCGGGCCGGCAGCGGCCGGCCGGGGGCGCCGCCGCCCTGGACGCGGCGCTGGCCGAGATAGACGCGCTCGCCGCGCTGCCGCAGGTCGTCGCGGTCGGCGAGACCGGCCTCGACTACTTCCGCACCGGGCCGGAGGGCGTGGAGATCCAGAAGGAGTCGTTCCGCCGCCACATCGAGATGGCCAAGCGGCACGACAAGGCCCTGGTCATCCACGACCGGGACGCCCACGAGGACGTCATCGCCGTCCTGCTGGCGGAGGGCGCCCCCGAGCGGACCGTCTTCCACTGCTACTCCGGCGACGCCGAGATGGCCAAGACCTGCGCCGAGCACGGCTGGTACCTGTCCTTCGCCGGACCGGTCACCTTCAAGGCCAACCAGCCGCTGCGCGACGCCCTCGCCGCCACCCCGCTCGACCGCGTCCTGGTCGAGACGGACGCCCCCTTCCTCACCCCGCACCCCTACCGCGGCCGCCCCAACGCCCCGTACCTCATCCCGGTCACGGTCCGCTCGATGGCCGCCACCCTGGGCCTGCACGAGGACGAGCTCGCCACCGCCATCGCCGCGAACACGGCCCGCGCCTTCGGGTACTGAGCCGGTCGAACGGATCTCCGGTTTCGGAGGAACGATTCGGCACTCCTGATGGCTGCCTAGGCTGGCTAGCATGAGTGCAGTGAGGGAGGTGGCCATGACCGCCATGCCGATCGACTGGATGCACCCGCCATCCCAGGGCTGGACGTACGAGCAGGTCAGGGAACTCGATCTGCCGTTTGACTGGGAACTGGTGGATGGAGCCGTCGTGGTCCGGGGGATGACGAAATGGTGGCATGACCAGGTGCGTGATCAGCTGCTGATCACTTTGTCCGCTGCGCGAACCACGCCTCATGTCGTGAACGTCGAACGGTGCGTGTTGCTCGACGAGTACAACACCGCCAAGCCCGACGTCGTGGTCATCGACAAATCCGGCCTCGACTTCTTCGAGCTGGAGTGTATTCCGCCGGAGTCGGTGGTTCTGGCAGTCGAAGTGGTATCGCCCGGATCCCAGGTCGCGGACCGGATCCGCAAGCCCGGGCAGTACGCCGAGAAGAACATCCCCTACTACTGGCGTGTCGAGCGCGGTCTCGACGACCTGCCGATCGTCCACGAGTTCCACCGGGACGAGGAGAAGGGCGTCTACCTGCCCGTCGCCCAGCACGAGGGCGTGCTGCGGACCGCCGTTCCGTACCCCGTGGAGATCGACCTCGCGGCGGTCGTCGAACTCTGAGACGGCGCGCGCCCGTATCCTTGGCGCGTGAGCACCACCGACCCCACCTCTGACAGCCACCTGCTCGGCGCCGCGGACATCCGGGCGCTGGCGGACGCGTTCGGCGTGAAGCCGACCAAGCAGCGCGGGCAGAACTTCGTCATCGACGGCAACACCGTGCGGCGGATCGTCCGGGCCGCCGAGGTGACCGGGGAGGACGCGGTGGTCGAGGTCGGGCCCGGCCTCGGGTCGCTGACCCTGGCGCTGCTGGAGGTCGCCCGGCACGTCACCGCCGTCGAGATCGACCCGGTGCTCGCCCGGCACCTGCCGGACACCGTCGCCGCCCGGATGCCCGGCAAGGCCGAGGCCTTCGACCTGGTGTTCAGCGACGCGATGGTGGTCACCGAGCTGCCCGGCCCGGCGCCGACCGCGCTGGTCGCCAACCTCCCGTACAACGTGGCCGTGCCGGTGCTGCTGCACATGCTCGCCACCTTCCCCAGCATCGAGCGGACGCTGGTCATGGTGCAGAGCGAGGTCGCCGACCGGCTCGCCGCCAAGCCCGGCAACAAGGTGTACGGCGTCCCCTCGGTCAAGGCCAACTGGTACGCCGACGTGAAGCGGGCCGGCGCCATCGGCCGCAACGTCTTCTGGCCCGCCCCCAACGTCGACTCCGGGCTGGTCTCGCTGGTCCGCCGGGAGCCGCCGAAGACCACCGCGTCCCGGGAAGAGGTGTTCGCGGTCGTCGACGCCGCGTTCGCCCAGCGCCGCAAGACCCTGCGCGCCGCGCTGGCCGGCTGGGCCGGCTCCGCCGCCGGGGCCGAGCAGGCGCTCGCCGCCGCCGGGATCGACCACAAGCTGCGCGGCGAGATGCTGACGGTGGAGCAGTTCGCCGCGATCGCCGAGCACAAGCCGAACTGAGCTAGGGAACCCAGTGACTGTCACGGTACGCGTCCCCGCCAAGGTCAACGTCCAGCTGGGGGTCGGCGGCCTGCGCGCCGACGGCTTCCACGACCTGGCCAACGTCTTCTTCGCGGTCGCCCTCGGCGACGAGGTGACGGCGACGGCGGGTGAGCCCGGCACCGGAGTCACGCTGAGCTGCACCGGTCCGGACGCCGCGGCCGTCCCGCTGGACGAGGGCAACCTCGCCGCCCGCGCCGCCCGGCTGCTCGCCGGGCACCACGGCCTGGCCGCGCCCGACGTCCACCTGCACATCGCCAAGGCCATCCCGGTGGCCGGCGGCATGGCCGGCGGCAGCGCCGACGGCGCGGCGGCGCTGGTCGCCTGCGACGCGCTGTGGGGGCTGAAGACCCCTGCGGAGGTGCTGCTCGCGCTGGCCGCCGAACTCGGCTCCGACGTGCCGTTCGCCCTGGTCGGCGGCGTCGCGCTGGGCCGCGGACGGGGCGAGATCCTGGAGGCCCTGCCGGTCGCCGGCAGCTTCCACTGGGTGTTCGCGGTGGCCGACGGCGGCCTCTCCACCCCCGCCGTCTTCCGCGAGTGCGACCGCCTCCGGGAGGAGGCCGGCACCGGCTCCACCGACGCCGAGGTGCCCACCCCCGACCCCGACCCGGCGCTGCTCGCCGCGCTGGCCGACGGCGACGCCGTCGCGCTGGCCGCCGCGCTCGCCAACGACCTCCAGCCGGCCGCGCTGTCGCTGCGGCCCGCGCTCGCCGACACCCTGCGGGCCGGCACCGAGGCCGGCGCGATCGGCGCGCTGGTCTCCGGCTCCGGCCCGACCTGCGCGTTCCTGGCCAAGGACGCCGAGGGCGCCGAGGCCGTCGCGGCCGCGCTGCGGGCCTCCGGCAGCTGCCGGACCGCGCACGCCACGTACGGCCCGGTGCCGGGCGCGGCGGTGGCCAGGAACGCGCAGGTCGGGCCGGAGCCGGAG